>DAORIL010000170.1:0-10812 GCA_035438525.1 Pyrinomonadaceae bacterium | reverse complement strand
AAGTCGTAAAATCTTTGGGGCAAATCGAGATTTTCGAGTAAGCCCTGATGAACTTTCAAGTTTCGCTTTTCCGCCATCGAAGCGGCGCGTTCGTCAGCATCAACGCCTTCGAGCGTCCACGTCTTTTTGCCGAAATCCCTGAGCAGTTCGAGATGAAAACCGTCGCCGCAGCCGATGTCAATGATCCGCGCATCGTCCTGCAAATCTTTACACCATGAAAGCAAGCGTTTGGCTTCTAGTCGTCTTCGGACTTTGAAAACAAAACCGAATTCTTCGGCGGAAAACTCGAAAGCGTGATAATTTGAGGGATAAATCCGCTCGAATTCCTCAAATTCGGGGCGCGGATTGAGATAAACCAAGCCGCAGGTATTGCAACCCATCGCCGCGAAAGAATCCGCGCTCGTCTGATATTCAAAATCTTCTCCCGTTCCGAGTTTTTTCGCCTCCGCATTTTCACACAGACAACATTCGGTTGGTGTAAGTTTGAGATAATTATTTTGATGTATATTTTTTGGCAAATTCATAAACCCTACAGGGGTATCCTAGTGTTTATGAAAAGTTGTAATTACAAGGTATTTTCAGATTTTTTTGTAAATTATTTAACTGAATGGTTAAAGTCGGTGAGGCGTGTGTGCTTAAATTATGATCAATATTTTGTCAGCCCATCCTAATCATCGTTCCAACTGACCCAGTTTCTCTTTCATTTTCTGAATTTCCACTTCTTGTGCCTTGATGATTTCTCCGCATAATTGCTTGATTTCGGGGTCGGTGATTGCGGCTTCCTCGCACATTAAGATCGCGCCGGCGTGGTGCGGAATCATTGATTTTAAGAATTGTCGGTCGTTAATCGCCGTTTGTTCCCGAATCAAAAACCAAAAACCGAGCAAAGCAATCACGCTCACCCCAATAATTGCCAGATTAAGTTTTTTGTTAGGATACATACCACCCATCAACACCATTTCGATAATAATCATCGGCGCGGTCATCAAACCCGCCATATAAAATTGATTGAAATTGGAAAAAACATTGGCGAAAGCGTTGACCATTGCATACATAAAGAAATACATCGAAATAAAGGACAACACGACCATCAATAAGAGGCGCAGGTAATGATTCATCATCATTCCACCGTGTTCCGTTTTCACATTTTCGTGCTTCATACTTTCGTGTTCATTTTTCATAGTCGCCTCGTTCTTGATTGAGGTGAAAACCGAATTTCGTGTTCTTTCGATTTTCACCTGGTTTTCTTAAAATTAAGCCTTTGCTTTCATCGAGCCAGCCATCTGGCGGCACGATTGGGCGCATTTGCGGCAGGCATCGGCGCAACGCTGCATAAAGTCGCTGCCGTCTGCCATTGATTCACATTCCTTAGCGCAGGCTTCGCAAACCTCGGCACACGCGCCGCAAATCTGCGCATGAAAATTAGAGCCGCGAATCATAAAATCCGCACTCGTCTGGCAAACCTGCACGCAGTCCTGCAACAACCCGATATGCTTGGCAGAAGCATGTTCGCCGCCCATTTCCAAACAATGATTGATCGTTTCCAGACAAACTTCATGGCAGTTTTGACAATTCTGGATACAATTTTCCATTTCCTGATTTCGTTCGTGTGACATAAATTCTTTCCTCCTGGTTAATTTGAATTTTCCGATTCGTTGGTATATTGCCTCGGATCCGCATCAAATTTTTCCTGACATGCGGACGAACAAAAATAGAATGTTTGTCCTTGATAATCGGATTGCCCGGCGGCATCCGCTTTGTCAATTTGCATTCCGCAAACCGGATCTTTTTCCATAGCTTGATAAACTCCTTGATTTTTATTGCTGAAAATAATCTCCGTATTTTTATCAAATGCCGAGAATCATTATTTTCAGGTGTAACAATTAATCCTGATAGCAAATAGCGTTCCAGTTAGTTTACGGGTTACTGAGAGAAAAGAATGTAATTTACAATACCTGAGTAGGGTATTTGTATGAAATCAATTCTTTGTTAATGTATGATAATCGTTCAGTCAGAATTTATCGGCTTTCTAAGCGTGTAAAGGTTTCTTACTCAAGGAGAGGACTTTTCACTTTACAAAAGTTAAACTTAAAGCAAAAATTATAAGATAAGCGGCGGAGAAATGGCGAATCGCTCCGCCGCCTCTTTTTGACGGCACTTCAGTTGCTTCTGAATAATACCGTCGCCATCGCCGCACCTTAGTTGAATTAAGGAGTCAGCGAAATTGAAAAATAACGAAAAAAATAAAACCCGTGCCACGCACGGCGGGATCGAGATCAGTCACGAACGACAAAACCCGCGTCTGAGCCGCATCGAAGGACAAGTGCGCGGAATGCAGAAAATGATTGATGACAAGCGAAATTGTCTCGACATCATTCATCAAATCTCGGCGATCATCAACGCCCTCAGGCGGGTGCAAAACGATATGCTGAGCGAACATCTCGCCGCGCTTGGGGAAGCCATTCTCACTGAAAATTTAACGGCGCAGCAAAGGCGCGAAATGGCGGATGAAATCGCCGCTTTACTCAAAAATTTGTCTTAAACATTTTAAGAATTATCAGCTTTTGGGTGTTGGCGTGGGCGACGGCGCACGGCGCGGTGCGCTCGAATGCCAATGAACGATTTGCCAACGTCCGCCGCGTTTTTCTAAAACTGCGGTTGCCAATCCGCTGCTCTGAATATTTCGCCCTTCTATTTCGGCGGAAAGCGAATACTTAAAAGTCGCCCATGCGGTTTTTCCGTCAACTTTTACTTTCAAATCGGAAAAGGAATATTTCGTGTTTTTGAATTCTTTGAGTTCCGGCGCGAGATGATTGTTGCGGTAATCCGTCCAACCGTAATTGGCGTGTCCGCTTTCAAAAACCGTCACATCTTCGCTATTCGCCCAAAGGCGGTCGAGTGCGGCTAAATCGCCCTTTTCGACCGCCTGCGCTTCTCTGGTCAGAACGTCCGTCACGTCTTTCACTTCGTTGGATTGCGCCGAAACACCATCGTAAAAATTAAAACCGATGACAATTGCTAAAACTGCAAGAGTCAACACTATAATTGAAATTTTTCCTGAAACTATTTTTTTAATCACTATCCGAAATTCCTCCGCAAATTTTCAAATACTTAATTTTTCTGATTTTTCTCGTCAGCCAAATCGCTAATGGCACAAGTAAAGTCAATTGCAAAAAAGGCAAAAGTCCCGTTTCTAAAAGGGGGATGACTATCATCTTCCCGTTATACGCCCACAGGTTAAAAAGACGGGCTAACCATTCAAAAAAAACCGCACACCACGCTCCCAAAAATGCAGCAGCGAGATAAAATTTCACGCCTTCCGGCTTCAACAGAGATCTCAACATCGCGTAAATCGCCAGTGTTACCACAGCATCAATTACCGCAGCCAGAGTGCAAACAATAAAATTTTCTCCCGGCAACGCTCCTGGCTTCTTGTCATAGGCGAACATTTGCGTTGTTTCCCAAATCCAGTTCAAGCCGAAACTAATGGCGATCAAAATGCCGTAAAACTTTAAATTCGATTTATTCACAAATCTGCCGTATTGATGTCTTACCTTTTTTGGCTTTAAATATTAAGCGAAAGCCAAATCGCGTCGAGAAACATACCGATTCCTAACAGCGAAAAGACAATCACATCGTAAAAAAGAGGCTGTTGGCTCATGCCGAGAAGTTTTCCATCCGCACTGAGTTGCGTCAGCCATGTGCTGGGCAATGCTAATGTTGCTCAAACAAAGAAAAACCTTCCCAGATAAACAAAGAACGATATTGCTTTTTCAGTTGTTGTCGCCATACTTCCTCCTCAAATTATTTCGCTCACAAGCTTTTATCTTTTTCCTGGGGTGCGTAATAACCGCGTTTTGTCCGAACCCTGAGCGATTTGTCTTTGACCTCTACCACAATCTGCCGGAACGCACCATCGCGTTTAGGATTCGTCGGATAATAGCCGAGCGTGTATTGTTGTTTAAGTTCGGCAGCGACTTCCGCTGCCGCTTCATCCACCAAATCCCGCCCGCCTTCGTGGGCGTTTTCCAAATAATAAGCGTTCCCGCCGGTCGCGTCAGCCAAGACCTGTAAAGTCCGCATATCTACCGTGTCTTTTACTTGACTGTCAAAAATTCCGCTGTGATTTGAACCTTTTTCGCCGTGTCCGATGCCCAGTCCATAGACTATGACTTCGGATTTGCGGGCTAGGGCGGTGATCTCCTCAAACTTTGTCGAACTTGCTGTGTCATTACCGTCGGTTAATAAAAGCAAAGCACGTTTGCGATGTTTGCCTTCGGAAATTTTTTGCAAACCGAGCAAAACCGCATCGTAAAGTGCGGTGCCACCTCGCGGTTCAAGGTTTTGAACCGTCCGCAAAATGAGCTTTTTATCATCAGTAAAATCCTGCACAATATCCGCATCATCGCTGAATTTAATCAGAAAAATCTCATCGCCCGGCGCAACCGATTTGACAAAATGCTCGACGGCATCTTGCACGCCTTCGATCTTGTCTTCCATACTGCCTGAAACATCAAAAATGATTCCCAAACTCATTGGCACACGGTCGCCTGTGTTGAAATATTCCAACTTTTGCTCCGTTCCATTCTCATAAACGGTAAAATCTTCTCGTTTCAAATCGGCGCGATAACGTCCGTTTTTATCGGTTACCGTCGCGGTAAGTGTCACAAGTTCGGTATTAACGCGAATAATTTCGTCGTCTTTGGCAGGCGAAGGTTTCGGAGTCGGAGTTGGTGATGTTTGCGGGTTGTTCTGCGCGTTTGAATTTGGAGTAAGTTTTAGCGAAAATCCGGCAAACGTGAATAAAATCATCAACAAAACAAAAAATTTCATTTTCATAATTTTAACTCCTTACCTAAAACACAAAACTGTACAATTACCGATTTTTCATACCATTTTTCGGTCTTACTTTCCCGCCAACTTAGCATAGCTAAAATGTTAGTTTGGCTTTGCTGAACGCTTCCACCGATAAACTAAGATTTGGTGAGACTAGCATTTGCGCTCTATCGGTATGCTTTTGTTTCCAAATAGCTAGAGGAGAAGCCCTTATACCAAATAGTTACCGATCCCCGACACAAAATTCACCAGCCTCATAAGACTTACTTCCTCAAAATCAAAAAGATGAAGCATTTTATGTCTTTCGGTTTGTACGTTCGCGTCCAATTATGTAAATGGCAGTGCCGAGCAATACCGACAAACCACCGATTAATGATAGCCAATGATGAGCGCCAAATCCTTGTCCATCATAGTCTTGATTAGTTATTACCTTGACCACGTGCCAAATAAACAACCCCAAGCCGCTAAGTCCAATGAAAATACCAATCATTTTTATGTTCATAGTTTTATTTCCCCGAACTTAACGATATTTCCTAAAATTAAGCCCCTTCAACTGGATTCGGCATCCGCTCCCCGAATGGGGGCACGTCTGATTCCCGTTGCTCTTGTTCCTCTTCATCACCCCAATCACCTTCACGACCTTCTTTTTTTGCTTCACGGGCGGCAATAATTTTCTCCGCAGCATGTCTGCCGAATTTGTAGAAAACAGCGGGCGTAACAATTTGGTCGAGAAGGGTCGAAGTTAAAATCCCGCCTAAAACAACGACGGCCAGCGGATGTAGAATTTCTTTACCCGGTTCGCCAGAGGCAATCGCCAACGGCACGAGCGAGAGTCCAGCTGTTAATGCGGTCATTAAAACCGGAACTAATCTTTCGAGCGAACCGCGAATAACCATTTCTTCGGAAAAGTCCTCACCTTCTTCGCGGATTAAATGAAGATAATGCGAAATCATCATAATTCCGTTGCGCGAAGTGATACCGACAAGTGAGATGAAACCGACTAGTGTCGCAATTGAAAACACTCCGCCAGTCAATAGTAGGGCGGCAATTGCGCCGATTAAGGCGAGTGGAATATTGATCATCACCTGCACCGCCGAATGCCAGTCACCCAACGCTTTGAGCAAAATAAAGAAAATGGCGATAAGCGAAAAAGCTGTTAAAAGCGAGAGCGTTTTGGTTGCCGCTTGCTGCGCCTCGAATTGCCCACCGTATTCAATGAAATAGCCTTCGGGTAATTTGACCTGCGCGGCAATTCGCTCACGCATATCACCGACGACCGAACCTAAATCACGCCCTGCCACATTAGACTGAACGACAATGCGGCGTTTCGTATTTTCCCGCAGAACCTGATTTGGACCCGGTAAATTTTCAATGGTGGCAACGGCTGAAACTGGAATTTGTGTGCCATTTGGCGTGTCAACGGTGACGTTCTTGAGCGCGTCAAGATTATTGCGGGCTTCATCGGCAAAACGCAGAACGACATCAAAACGGCGTTGACCTTCAACGGCTTCAGAAACTTTTTTGCCGTTCAAAGCGGTTTCTAAAGTTTCGGTAATTTCACCGGCATTCAAACCGTATTGGGCTGCCTTAGCCCGATCAACATTAAAGCGAATTTGCGGAATTAAGACTTGTTTTTCAATCGAAACGTCTGTTGCTCCTTCGACACCCGCCACGACATTGCGGATTTCTTCCGCCTTTGAGCGCAAAACGCTCAAATCATCACCAAAAAGTTTAACGGCAATTTGCGCCCGCACACCCGATTGGAGGTGGTCTATGCGGTGCGAAATCGGCTGTCCGACATTGGTTGTGACTCCCGGTATGACGGAAAGTTTTTCCCGAATATCGTTTAAAATTTCTTCACGATTTCGAGCACCTTCCTTTTTCAAATCAACGTCAATTTCGGTGTAGTGAACACCTTCAGCGTGTTCATCTAATTCGGCGCGTCCCGTGCGTCTGCCCGTTGAAATGACTTCCGGCACTCCCAAAAGCAGTTTTTCAGCGATTTGCCCGATACGGTTTGATTCAGACAGAGATGTTCCGGGCTGAGCCTGCACGTTGATCGTCAGCGTTCCTTCGTTAAATTCAGGTAAAAAAGATGTCCCGACAAATGGCAAAGTTGATACAGCAATAATAAATAAAAGAGTCGCGCCGCCGATAACTAACCACGGGTGGTTGACTGTGCGGCGCAGTAATCTCTCATCCCATTTTTTAAGAAACCTGACCAAAAAACCATCTTTTTCTTCGTGCATCGCTTTCATTTTTGGCAAAAGATATGAAGCTAAAACGGGTGTCACCGTCAAACTCACAATCAGCGAAGCGACCAGAGCAGTAATATAAGCTAAACCAAGTGGCGCAAGTAATCGTCCTTCCACGCCTGACAAAGCAAACAGCGGGATGAAGACCAAAGCGACAATAATGGTGGCAAAAACAATTGACGAGCGGATTTCGAGCGAGGCGTGATAGATGACTTCAAGTGATGGGCGTGGTTTTTCCTCTTTTCGGTTTTCACGCAGACGGCGGTAAATATTTTCTATATCAACGATTGCATCGTCAACCAGCTCACCGATAGCAACCGCCATCCCGCCCAATGTCATCGTATTGATTGAAATATCAAAGGCTTTGAAAATTAGAAACGTCACCACAAACGAGAGTGGAATTGCCGTTAAAGTAATAAAAGTCGTGCGGAAGTTCAGCAGAAATAAAAATAAAACGATAATGACCAGAATTCCGCCATCGCGCAAGGCTTCTTCGACGTTGGAAATCGAAGAGTTAATGAAATTTGCCTGACGGAAGAGGTTAGCATTGATCTCAATATCTTCCGGCAAACTTGCCTGCAATTCTTTGAGCGCGTCATCAACCTTAGTTGTGAGTTCAAGGGTCGAAGTGCCGGGCTGCTT
Source organism: Pyrinomonadaceae bacterium (assembly GCA_035438525.1). Classification (GTDB taxonomy): domain Bacteria; phylum Acidobacteriota; class Blastocatellia; order Pyrinomonadales; family Pyrinomonadaceae; genus JAIBCC01. The sequence continues at coordinate 3,079 of DAORIL010000170.1, read as the reverse complement.
TTGAATTGACATAATGACGGCAGGGGTTCCGTTTGAACCCGCCTCGCCGCGTTTGATTTTCGCGCCGAATTCGACATTGGCGACATCTCCGATTTTAACCGCCGTGTTGTTTCGATAAGCAACCACCGTATTTTTTAGTTCGTCAACCGAATAAAATCTTCCTAAATTTCTGACTAAATATTCCTGACTTTGGGCGTCCACAAAACCGCCTGTCGAATTGCTGTTCGATTTCTCCAAGGCGACCGTAACTTCCTCGACTGTAACGCCGAACTGTTTTAATTTTTCGGGCGTAACCAAAACCTGATATTGCTTGACACCGCCGCCGATATTGATAACTTGCGCCACACCCGCAATCGTCAAAAGACGGGGGCGAATTGTCCAATCGGCTAACGTGCGAACGTCCAGAGGATTTGTTTTGCCCGATTTCGATTTGATGGAAACGAGCATGATCTCGCCCATAATTGAGGATATTGGTGCAAGAGTTGGCGTTATTTCTGTCGGCAAACTTTCTTTGGCTTGTGCGAGTTTTTCAGTAACCAATTGACGGTTACGATAAACGTCTGTCCCCCAATTGAATTCAACATAAATCACTGAGAGTCCGATGCCGCTTTGTGATCGCACCCGCGAGACACCCGGAACACCGTTCATCGCGGTTTCAATCGGGAAGGAAACCAGCGTTTCAACTTCTTCAGGAGCAAGACCATTAGCTTCGGTTAAAATCGTGATGGTTGGTTTGTTGAGGTCAGGCAAAACGTCAACGGGCAGATTTAAGGCGACGTAAGTTCCCCAGACGATAAGCAGTGCCGCCATAGCGATAACTATAAGTCGGTTTTGCAGAGACCATTTGATGATTGCGTTTAACATTTAATTTTTCCGAAAATGTGCGATAAATGCGTAATTTGTCCCAACGGCTTGAACGGTATAATTTCCTCTGCCTTGGCGGTGTAGCTCTTTTAAAAACTCTAAAAATTCCGGACGGTAATAAACTTTAAACAATCCAAGCCACCACGTCCGCAAACTAATTAACCAACCTGGCAATCCTGTGCCGTCCCAAAAATCAAGAATGTATAAATCGCCATTCATCCTTAGATTTTCGAGTGCGTTGGTGATTGCCTCTTGCCACTTTGAAAACATCGAAAGCGAATAAGAAATAAAGATTTTGTCGAAAGGTCCACGCAAATAAAAACTCTGTCGAAAATTGAATTCTTCTGCCATACCTTGCTGTAAAACTATATCTTTCTGCTTATTGTGCGCGTCGAGTTTTGCTCCGGCAGTTTTCAGCATTTCGTCCGAGGCATCCAACCCATAAATCGTCGCTTCCGGTTGTAATTGCGCGAGTTTCAACAAATTTCTGCCCGTGCCGCAACCGACTTCCAAAACCCTTTCACCGGGCAAAACATTCATTTCCCGTAATAAATCATCACGCCCGAACAGAAAGAAACGACGCGTCAAATCGTAAAAATGACGCTGAAAGCGGTAAAGATTATTGAGCCGCTCACGCTGATTGTCGGTTGTCTGCGCCGTTTCCATCTTTTTCAGTCAAGTTTATTTTGACCACTTGGCTTTCCAGTCAGCCATCATTTTTATCTCGGCTTCCTGCGCTTTGATAATATTGCCCGCGAGCATTTTGATTTCCGGCTTTTCGCTTTTCGTCAAGGCTTCTTTTGCCATCGAAACCGCGCCTTGGTGATGCGGCGTCATCATTTCGATAAACGCCAAATCAAATTCTTTGCCTTTGGCATTCGACAGTTTCGACATATCCATCTTCATCGAATCCATCATTCCCGGCATTTCCATATTCTTAGCGGCAGGTTTTCCTGCAAACCATTTTTCGCGCCAATCTTTCATATCGGCGATTTCTTTTTCCTGATCTTTAATGATTTGCGGGGCGAACTTCTTCAAATCGGCGTTTTCGGTTCTGCCGTCAACCATTTTCGCCATCTCGACCGCGCCCTGATGATGCGCTGTCATCGTGTCAATAAACTGCAAATCATACGGAGCAGACGCGGCATTAGCATCGCTTTTCATTTCAGAATGATTCATCGAATCCATATTCGAGTTCATCGGCATCGAATTGTGATTCATTCCGTTCATATTCATCGAATTGGAATTCATCATCGTATTATGATTCATCCCGCCGTTATTCATTGCTGAATTATTGTTTGTCGCGTTTTGTGTGCAGGCGACGAGAACTATCGCCGCTACACTCAAAACGGTTGCCAAAATAAAAGTTTTCATTTTCCCCTCCGTTAGTTTGTCGGTCGTTATCAATCGCTGACAACGACACTACCTTTATACATTCCCATTCCGCAGGTAAAACTGATATTGCCGGTTTCGGTTGGCGTAAATTTAATGGTTACGTTCTTGCCGACGGGCAAATCTCTCGTGATATTGAGCGAAGGGAAAACGACTTTGTTGCCGCAACCTTCGTTCTTTGGTCGTTTGAAAATCAGAGTCAACGGCGCACCTTGTTCAGTGCTGATACTCGAAGGACTAAAGCCTGTTTTGCTGACCGTTATTCGCACTGTTTTCGGATGCCTGACTTTTTTCTTTACACCTGTTTTTTCATTCGGGGTATGGGCAAAAGCGGCATTTCCGCCAAACAGCATCGCCAGCATCATTGAAGCAGCGATAATTGATTTGATAATTTGTTTTTTCATTTTTTAATTACTCCTGTTTTTTACTGCACTAAAACTTTTCCTTTCAACATATTCATTCCGCAAGCAAACGAAAGTTCATTGCTTTTCAAATCTTTTAAATCGGCAACGACCACTTCGCCAACAGGTAATTTTTTTGTTAAATTTAGGTCTTTGAAGACAACTTCATTGGCACAGTTTTCGGAATCTATCCGATAGAAAGCAATTTTCATCGGCTCGCCTTTTTTGAACGAGATTTCGCTTGGCTCAAAGCCGTTTTTGCTGACGATTACTTTTTTGGCATCGCTTGGAAATTGCACAGTTTCCACCGCTTGAGCCGTTTTCTTCTCGCCTTCTTTGACGTTCACGACAAACGGCACCACGATAACTTTTCCGGCGCGTTGGAATTGGGCAAAGACCTTGAACAGACCGCTTTGCGGGAA
>DAORIL010000169.1:0-10923 GCA_035438525.1 Pyrinomonadaceae bacterium | reverse complement strand
TGATGCCGTGCAGAATGACTCTTTCAACCACATCGGCTGAAATTTGAGTAGGATTTTGGGGGATTTTTTCTAAAACGGCGGACATCTTAAATCTTCCTTTTTAACACTTGGTCTTTCAAGATGATTATTACATTCAAAAAATAATGGCGCAAGAAAATTATGGATGATTGAACTTTTCCGAAAACCTTTTCGTTCATATTTCAAAATCAATTGCGGAGGTTTTCAAAATATGCAAGCAATCATCGGTCAGTTTTTTGGGCTATTTCTTTTCTTTGTAATTTTCACTCCGCTTGAACGATATTTTGCTCTGCGTCAGGAACAAAAGATTTTCCGCCAAGGTTGGCTGACGGACGCGACTTATTTTTTGCTCAATCGTTTTATGGTTGATAGCGTAAGTTTTGTGATTATTGTGGTTTTGGCAATCTTTTGGCATTGGATGATCAGTCCTGATTTTCAAGCCAAAGTTGCGGCTCAATCCACTTGGTTACAGTTTGTCGAAGCTCTTTTGCTGATTGAAGTTTTAGGGTATTTTTATCATCGCTGGTCACATAGCAGTCCACTTTTGTGGAAATTCCATTCGATTCATCACAGTTCGTCACAAATGGATTGGTTAGCTGCGGCGCGGGGACATCCGTTTGACCAGATTTTCGCCCGAGTTTTTTTCTTTGTTCCGTTTTATGTGATTGGTTTTAACGAAAAAACACTTGGCGGATTTGTCTTTATCCTGGCTCTCAATGGGATTTATCTGCATTCAAACGTGCGTTTCCGCTTCAAGATCCTGCGCTGGTTAATTGTCACGCCGGAACATCATCATTGGCATCACAGCAACGACATTGAGGCGAGAAATAAAAACTTTTCTGCAATTTTTCCGTTTATGGATATGATTTTCGGCACGCTTTATTTGCCTAAAAATAAAATTCCGCAAACTTATGGAGTCAGTGAAAATGTGCCAAAGGGATTTTTGGGACAGTTGAAGTATCCTTTTGGAAAGGCTTAAAACTTTTTTCTATACAAAGACTAAAGCAATCTTTGGTTTTCCGTTCCTTTCAATATAACACTGATTTACAAAGGCTGTGCATTCAATTAAATCATCAGCTATTTCAGGGATTCGCCGATTAAATTCTTCGGTTTTCGTGATTTCGATCAAAAGCGTCTCATCCGTTGTTAGCAAAAATTTCGTCATTCCTTCTTCATCCAAAGAAGACATACAATCAATCCAAGCATTCATATTTTTGCCGTAAAAATCAGGAAAACCAAAGGCTTCTTCGCACACTTGGTGAAAAGAAGCCCAATCGGTAATTTTTGTTGTGTCTAGTTGAACAAACACCATCTTAAACGTCCAAATTTTTAACGTCTAAAGCATTGTCTTCAATAAATTTACGACGCGGCTCAACTTGGTCGCCCATCAAGACGGTAAAGATTTGGTCAGTTTCGATAGCATCCAAAATATTGACCTGTAACAGTGTTCGTTTTTCGGGATCCATCGTAGTTTCCCAAAGTTGTTCGGGGTTCATTTCACCCAAACCTTTATAACGCTGAATGGTCAAATCTTTTTTCGCCGAATTAAGAACTTTTTCCAGAACTTCTTCCCGCGAATTGATTTCTTCCGACTTTCCGTTTTCGCCAAAAATTATCGGCAAAGGCATATCGCGTTTCAACAGCACGTTTAGCTCAAGTGCTTTCTGAAATTCGACATAACTTGCCATATTCCAGTCAAAAATGAAGGTTGTTCCGTTTGGATAAGTTACTTCAATTTCCGAAAGTCCGTGTTCTTCGTCGGTCAAAAGTTCTGTCTTGAAACCTGCTTCGGCAACTTTTGACTCGACTTTTAACAACAATTCTTCATCCGCAAAAATTTTGCGAAGTTTGACGTTTTGTTCTGCCAATAATGCAGTAAATCCATCAATTAAGGAATTTAGCAATTTTGTATCACTTCCGAGACGACGGGCAAATTTATCAAAGTAACGTTGATATTCGACAATTCTTTCCAGATTTTTTGCCAATTCGCGTCCTTCCATCAATTTGCCGTTAGAAACAATTGTTTCATCATCCGTGCCTTGTTTCATTAAATAGCGAAACATTGATTTTTCGTCTTTGATGTATTCCTCTTTTTTGCCTCGTTTGACTTTATAAAGCGGAGGTTGCGCCACATAAATATAGCCATTTTCAACCAATTCAGGCATTTGACGATAGAAAAATGTTAAGAGCAAAGTTCTGATATGGCTTCCGTCAACGTCAGCATCAGTCATCAAACAAATTTTGTGATAACGAAGTTTAGTTACATCAAAATCATCCCGACCGATTCCGGTTCCAAGCGCAGTGATCAGAGCTTTGATTTCGCTATGTCCGAGCATTCTGTCAAAACGCGATTTTTCTACGTTCAAAATTTTACCTTTCAAAGGTAAAACTGCTTGGTTTTTACGGTCGCGCCCTTGTTTGGCACTACCACCCGCCGAATCTCCTTCAACGATGTAAATTTCTGACAACGCCGGATCTTTTTCCTGACAATCTGCGAGTTTTCCAGGCAGTGTAGAGCCGCCTAAAACACTCTTACGGACGATTTCACGCGCCTTTCGCGCCGCTTCACGGGCACGGGCAGCATCAACTGCTTTTCCGACGATCTTTTTAGCTACAGTCGGGTTCTGTTCAAAATAATCGCCGAGTTTTTCATTCAAAAATGATTCGACCTGACCTTTGACGTCGGAGTTTAATTTACCTTTGGTTTGTCCTTCAAATTGCGGTTGCGGTAATTTAACCGAAATGACGGCGACTAAGCCTTCGCGCACGTCATCACCTGAGAGCGAAGTTTTAAAGTTTTTGGTCAAGCCCGAACTGTTCGCGTAAGCATTGATGGTTCGGGTAATCGCTCCACGAAATCCCGCCATATGCGTTCCGCCGTCCACCGTATTGATATTATTGGCGAATGAATACACTTTTTCATCATAAGAATCGTTGTATTGCATTGCGATCTCGATTGAAAGATTATCGCTAATCTGTTCAAAATAAAGCGGCTCATCGTGAACAGGCGATTTGTTTTTGTTCAAATGTTTGACGAATTCGGCAATTCCACCTTTGTAATAAAATTCGTGTTTTTTCTCTTCTTCTTCGCGCTCATCACGGATATTGATGCGAATTCCTTTGTTCAAAAATGCTTTTTCGCGCAATCGTTCTGAAAGACGATCAAAACTGTAATCCGTAGTTTCAAAAATAGTTCCGTCCGGTTTGAAAGTAACTTTTGTTCCACGTTTAGTTGTTTTGCCCGTTTCTTTCAAAGGTGCAACCGGAATTCCGGCGGCAAATTCCATTTCGTGAGTTTTGCCGTCGCGCCAAATTTCGAGTTTTAACCATTCCGAAAGAAAATTTACGCAACTGACACCAACGCCGTGCAATCCGCCTGAAACTTTATACGAGTTTGAGTCAAATTTTCCGCCCGCGTGCAGAACTGTCAACACAACTTCAGCTGCCGAACGACCTTCTTCTTTGTGAATGTCGGTTGGAATACCGCGTCCGTTGTCAATAACCGTGATTGAATTGTCAACATGAATCATGACATCAATCGTATCGCAATAACCTGCGAGAGCCTCGTCAACTGAGTTGTCAACGACTTCGTAAACAAGATGATGAAGTCCAATTTCACTGGTCGAACCGATATACATCGCCGGACGTTTGCGAACCGCATCGCGTCCTTCTAAAACTGTAATGGAATCTGCACCGTATTCTTCTTTTGCTTTTGCCAATTTAATAACCTCTTAGTATAAAAAAATCTCTTGAATTCAATTAATTATTTTACCATTTTTTTGCCAATTAAGACAGCACAGAAAGGCAATAAATATCTAATTTTCGTGAGTTTTAGGCTCGCCTTTTTCAACCGTAAAAATTGTGGCATTTGCGCCGAATTTTTCGACGAAACTTTCCTTGGAAGTGGTGACGAAAGTTTGAGTTTTATCGGACAGAAATTCGAGCAGTTGACCGATGCGTTTGTAGTCAAGTTCGGCATCAATATCGTCCAATAAAAAAAGCGGATATTCGTTGTGTTGAGTAAAATAAACGCTCAGATTTGCAATTTGTAAAAGCAAAAGTGCCGAGCGTTGCTGTCCTGAACTGCCAAAGGCGCGTAAATCGCGTCCGTCAAATTGAATTTCCAAATCATCGCGGTGCGTTCCCAAAAGAGCGTAGCCCGATGCAAGTTCGGCTTGGACACGGAGTTTCAATCGTTCGGTCAAAAGTGCGCCATAATCGGATAAATCGCCTTTGCCTTCTAAACTTGAAACATATCTGATTGAGATTTCTTCGCGCTGAAACAGTTTTTTTTCTAAAACCTCTTGCAGACGTTCAACATAACGAAGTCGCGCTTTGTGAATACGTGTAGCGAGCAAAACAAGTTGTTCATTCCAAATCTCAAGCATCTCCGCTGTTTTTTCCAAACCGTAATCATTTTCCTGTGCCGTTTGCAAAAGTGCGTTTTTTTGTTTAATAACACGATTGTAGTCTGCCAAAGTTTGAACAAACGGCGGATAAATTCCGACAATTCCGGCATCCAAAAATTTTCGGCGATGTTCAGGTGTGCCGCGAACAATTTCGAGTTCATCAGCATTAAAAACTACGGTATAAAGCTGACCGAGATAACGATTGACCGATTCTTTTTTGCCGTTGATGGAGAGAGTTTTAGAGTTGTTTTGCAAAGTTACTTGAATAGTGCGACGAATTTCTGCCGATTGTTGGACACTTCCGCGCACCCAGGCCATTTCTTCGTCAAATCTTATTGAGTCTTGCAGTTTTGCAGTTTTGAATGATTTGGTGGTGGCCAGAATGTAAATTGCTTCCAGCCAATTGGTTTTGCCTTGCCCGTTTTCGCCAAAAATGATATTAAGGTGTTGTCCGCAAGAAATTACCCCCTGCAAATTGCGAAAATTGTGGACTTCTAAAGATTCAAGCAACATAAGAATCAAGTGAAAAGGCAAAGGTAAAAAGTGAAAAATGGATCCAACTTTATTTATTTGCTTCTTTATTTTACCACAAAGCATCTAATTGATGAGGTTTATCGAATACAGATTTTGGTTGAAATTTTAGTGTTGAACATTTTTCAACATTTTTGTAAAATATTTTTGGGGTATAAAAATATGAAATATTTTTTCGGTTTTATTTTCTGCTTGGTATTGGCTTTCACAGCATTTGGTCAACAAAAAGTTGGCACACAGGCAGAATCATTTAATGGCACAACTCTCCAAGGAAAAGACTTCATTTTGGATGACTTTCGCGGAAAAGTAGTAGTAATGACATTTTGGTCAACTAAATGTGCGATTTGTCACGAAGAAATTCCAAAGCTCAACAAATTGGTAGATAAATTCTCCGGTAAAGAAGTGGTTTTTATGGGTTTAACAATGGAAAATGAAGACCGCATCACTCCATATCTACAAAAAAGACCTTTTAACTTCACAATCATTCCAAATAGTTTAGGCGCGATGTTAAAATATGCTGACCGTGATAATCAAGGCAATCCGAATATGGGATTTCCTGCTTATTTTATCATTAGTCCAAACGGCGATCTTCAATATAAATCGAGCGGTTGGGATAAAATCAACAAAATTGATTCAGAAGTAACACGTCTCTTGCCCTTAGCCGGACAAAACAAGTCGGCTGAAGCAAACACCACCGCCAAAGCCAATTAAGTAAAGTTGTAAAATTCTGTAAGATTAACTGAAATCAACAACTTACATTAAAAATAACTTTTCACTTTTCACTTTTCACTTTTCACTTTTTGCCTTTGGCAAAATTTTGCGCTATATTTTTATTTCCGCTTTTTGCGGAGGATTAGTCTAATTGGTAAGGCAGCGGTCTTGAAAACCGCCGGGAGTGATCCCTTGTGAGTTCGAGTCTCTCATCCTCCGCCATAAAATTTTAGATTTAGGATTTGTGATTTTAGATTGCAAATCCTTTTTCTTTTTATCTGTAATTTTTTTGTAAAATGCAGATTTTTGTTGATTTCTTTTGCTAATCTGGTATAACTTAATCAAAACTGAATGAATCATCATTCATCAATAAAAAATAAGGAGCAAATTCGGCGGAAATCGCAAACTGTAAACTGCTTTTGCCAATTGCAACTTAAAAAGTATGGCTCGACAAACACGTTCAAATGGTTCGGCACGTGCCGCAGTAACAGACAAACGCGAAGCAATTTTGCGGGCGGCAATAAAAGTTTTTGCCCGAAACGGCTACTTTAATTCAAAAGTCTCGGATATTGCCGGCGAAGCCGGAATTGCCGACGGAACAGTTTATCTCTATTTCAAAAGTAAAGAAGAAGTTCTTCACTCGGTTTTTGACCGTGCAATGGAGGAATTTATTAACGAAGGGAAACGTGAAATTGCTGAAATCGAAAGAGCCGATGATCGTTTACGCCGAATTGCCCGACTCCATTTGGAAAAACTCGGCGCAGACCGTGAGGCAGCCATTGTTTTTCAGGTTGAGTTGCGTGGTTCAACCAAATTCATGGAAGAGTTTTCGGCGACAGGATTTGCGGAATACCTCAACATTATTCGGGAAACCTTTGCTGACGGACAGAGACAAGGTATTTTTCGCAAGGATTTGAATGCTACAGTTTGCTCAAAAATATTTTATGGGGCATTGGACGAAATGGTCACAAACTGGATTTTGTCAAAAAAATCTTATGCCCTTGCACCGATGGCTGATACGGTTTTGGAAATCTTTTTTGGAGGTGTTTTGCAAAGATGAGTCTCAAACCCCAAGTCTCAAACTCCAAGCCGAGAATTAAGTTGTTTGCAGATGAACCAAACACTTTGGGAGAACTTTTTTTGCAAGCCGCCAAAAAACATCCGCGAAAAGATACTCTGAATTATAAAAAGGATGGTAAATGGCAATCAATTTCAGTTACCGAAGTAGTTACAAAAGCTGAAAATATTGGACTTGGTTTGCATTCACTGGAAATTAAAAAAGGCGACCGGGTGGCGATCTTAGCGGCAAATTCACCAAATTGGACGCTGACTGATGCCGGATGCCAGTTGGTTGGAATTATTGATGTTCCGATTTATACCACACTTGCGCCAAATTCGATTGAATATATCATAAACGATTCCGGCGCAAAAGTTTTCTTTTTGCAGGATAAGGCGACTTATGACCGCATCGCCGAAATTTTGCCGAACTGCAAAACGCTGGAAAAAATTGTCTTTTTTGATGCTCAAGGCATTTCTGCTGATATAGGAATTTCATTAAGCGAGCTCGAAAAAAAAGGTGAAAAATTAAAAGCAGAAAATCCAAATTTAATTACCGACTTAACCACAGCGATTGATAAAAATGATATTGCTACACTGATCTATACTTCAGGCACGACAGGCGAACCGAAAGGCGTCATGCTTTCGCACCAAAACTTAATTTCCAACCTGATTGATGCAGGCGAAAATTTCAGCTTTTCGGAAAAGGATAAAGCACTTTCGGTTTTGCCTCTTTCGCACGTTTTTGAGCGTAACGGAATGTATCTCTATATTTTCAACGGAATGGCAGTTTATTACGCCGAATCAATCGAAAAAATTGTAGATAATTTACAAGAAATTCGTCCGACAGTTTTTGTCGGCGTGCCGCGAATTTTTGAAAAAGTTTATGCAAAAGCCAAATTGAAAGCTTCGCAAGCCAGCAAATTTAAGGAAAAAATCTTTGATTGGGCGATTGAGGTCGGAAAAATTTACGCTAAGAAAATTGAACATGGCGAAAATGTTTCGCGATTTTTAGCTATTAAACATAACTTGGCTGACCGAATTGTTTTTTCCAAATTCAGGACAGTTTTTGGGGGGAATTTGCGCTTTTGCATCACCGGTGGTGCGGCACTTTCGGATAACATTTTTTATATTTTTAACGGTGCTAACATCAAAATTATGCAAGGTTACGGCTTGACCGAAACTTCGCCGGTGATTGCCTCAAATAATCCGATCAATGTTCGGGTTGGAACGGTCGGCAAACCTATTCGCAATGTTGAAGTCCGTTTGGCGGAAGATGGCGAAATCGAAGTTACAGGTCCAAATATAATGCTTGGATATTTTAATAAACCCGAAGCTACCAAAGATACATTTTCGGCAGATGGTTGGTTCAAAACGGGCGACATCGGAAGATTTGACGAAGACGGTTTTTTGAAAATCACGGATCGCAAAAAAGAATTGTTCAAAACTTCGGGCGGAAAATATATTGCACCCGCACCGATCGAACAAATGATTAAAGGCTCGCAATATGTTAATCAAGTAGTGCTGGTCGGCAATGATCGCAAATTTCCGGCGGCTCTGATTGTTCCAAATTTTGAACCGCTCGAAAGCTATGCGAAACAGCATAAATTAAATTGCAAAACTTTAGCTGAAATCTGTCAAAATTCCAGCATTATCAAACTGTTAGAAGAACAAGTAAATGAATTAACTCCAACCCTTGCCAAATTTGAAAAGGTTAAAAAGATTGCTTTACTCGAAAATGAATTAACGGTCGAAGGCGGAGAATTAACCCCAACTCTGAAAGTCAAACGTCGCGTAGTTGACGAAAAATATCACGAGATAATTGAGAAAATCTATACTAATGCTGAGAAGAAGTAAGGAGTGGCGAGTTAGGAATAAGGATAAAAAAGACCGTTTTTAGGCGGTCTTTTTTCATTGGATTCAAGTTTTGGGGTTAAAAATCGAATCTTAGACCAACACGGATTTGTCGTTGACGATAAGTTCGGGTTGGAACCAGAAAGGAGCTTTGAAAATCAGCAATGGCTGTAGCGGAAGCCGTTGGACTTAAAGCATTAAAGTCAATGAATCCAGCTCCAAAATTAAAGACGGCAGCATTCAAAATATTTCCAAATTCCAAGTTCGGACGCAATCTCATTCTTTCCGTAATCTTGAAATCTCTACTCAAATTCAAATCAAAAAGATAAAGTCTTGGTCCTATTCCAATATTTCTCAACAAATTACCGCTAACTGCGCCAATCGGCTGAAGCGAAAATTGTGAAGCAAGTGTGGAAGGAAAAGGTGAACCCGGTTCGCGCCAAACAATATCTTTGACATTTCCGCTAAAGTTGATACGGTCATTGCTGAGATCATCAAGATTTCGGTCAGTTCCGCCTGCACCTAAACTGAATGGAGCTGAACTTCCGGCACGGAAAAGCGGTGAAAATTTCAATTTCCCAAACCAGGAAGGAGTGTCAAAAGTTCCGCTGAAAGCGAATCTGTGCCGTCTGTCTTGCAAACTACGCGCATAATCGAAAGCAAAATTACCGTTGATTTCAGCATTGGATGTATTGTTCAAGCCATCATCCATGGTCGAAGACAACGTATAAACTGCTCGAAAACTTGCGCCAAATCCCCATCCTAATTGCCGAAAACGTCTTCTGACTTCGACAATTAAACCATTATAATCAGCTCGACCAATTGAACCGATGCGCGATTTTTCTTCAAAATTTTGATCAGGTCTAAACTTGGCAATTGCGGCCAAAGCAATCCCAATCGGACCACCAACCGAATTGGTTGAAAGACCATTAATTGCGGTGCTAGGTGAGGTTGTCGTTGTTGAAACCGAATTTAAATTGACAAAACAAGTAATGGTGGTCGTAGTTGAACAAGCAGTTGTTCCGTTTTGCGCGGTCGAAGCACCACTTGCCAAATTTGTTCCTAAATAAAATCGGTAAGTTCTGACCGTATTATTTGAGTTAGTAAAAGTGTATGGATTTGCCACCAAATAATCAGTCCAGGTGCTGTAACCAGACGGTAAAACAGGCGCATTGATATTTCTATCGCGCCACAAATGTCTGGTTTGATTCCAGGTGTAATTTGCTTCAACTACAAAACTTTTACCAATTTCGCGTTCAAAACCGATATTGAATTGATAGCTTTCGGGAATTCTCAAATTAGCGTCAACTGAACGCAAAGGATTTCCGGTTGAACCTTGATTAAGTTGAAAGCCTGTTGTGTTGTTACAAGGCAAAGCTACGGTATTAATCGGCGCACAAGTTGTAGCAACTAAATTTTGCAAATCGGCTTGGGTATAAGTTTTTGGGAAATTATTGGCAATCGCTGCTAAAATCGCTATTCTCCGCGTATCCGTCGCGGCAGTTCCGATAAAGTTTGAATCAAAAGGAACAATTCCTATGTTATTTTGAATCGAATCGGCAACTGTGCGAAGCAAAACGCGATTGAAAAATTTACCAAAGCCTACTCGAATCACACCCTTATTATCTTTGAAAGGTGCAAAAGCAATTCCAAGTCGCGGTCCAAAATTATTATTATCGCTGACTGCTGTCTCTCTTTCGTAACGCAAACCTGCGCTAAGAGTTAGATTTGAACGGAGTTTAAATTCATCATTAAAAAACACTCCAAAATATTTGTTCGTCACGTCTGAGGCAGTGCCAAAATTTTGCCGATAGCGTGACAAAGTGTTTTGCTGATAGGTCAAAATATTGGCAAAGTTAAATGTTCCGGTCGCATCGCCCAGAGCATCGGCTTTTGAGCGAACCGTTTGCAAATCAAATCCGGCTTTTAGGGTGTGATTTCCAACAAGATAAGTGAAATTATCCAAAAACTGCCAACGAGTTTCCTTTCTGTTTTGTGGAAAACCGGTTGAATCACCTGAAATTGCAGAGGTTGAATTACCAGCAATCAAAGTTTGACTGCTTGCCGTAATAGGGTTTCTGTAACCGATTAAAACAACAGGATCAAAAGGCTTATCGGTTTGATAACTCGGTTCATAAACCGAATATTGCATTTTAAATTGATTAACCGCCTTTGGTCCGAAAACGTAATTATCGGTAAAATTATAAGCATCAGTGTCCTGGTTTCTGGCTTGCAATGCTTCATCAAGTCTGGTCGTTGATGTTCCAACTGTCCGCCGATTATTTTTTCTACCAAGCTGATAACCAAAGGTAAAATCATTATTTTCGGTTAATTTATGGTCAAT
>DAORIL010000168.1:0-10947 GCA_035438525.1 Pyrinomonadaceae bacterium | reverse complement strand
CGCCCGCGAGCCGCAATGCAAACACGATAAATTGCACCTCAAAGTAATTTCCCAAATTGCGCGGGATTGCCTTTTTCGCATATTTATCAGCGGAAAATCAAAAAGTAGAGCACAAAAGCAACCAGTAAAAGGAGTGCGCCAAGTATCAGCCAAATTCTGTAGTTCAGGATCGATATTGGCGGCGGACCATATGCCGGTCTGGGAACATAAATTTCCTTATCTTTCATCATTAATGCCGGAGGTCCATACATCGTTCTTGGAGGTGGTTCTCCCACAGGTTCTAGATTTGTTAAAGCCGTATAATAGGAATTTAAAGGTTTTCCGCAATCCAAACAAAATAGTGAATTTCCAGGATTTTCTGCCCAGCATTGGCTACAAAGCTGAAAGATATTTTCGGATTTTTCTTCTTCTCCCAATTTCTGTGCCGTCTTTTTATACAATTTCTCCTTTTCGTCATTATCAACATCGCTTGACCGTGGAAAAATCGGTTTATCTTTTTCAGACATTGCAAAATCCCTCCTTAACTTTGCTTATCGAATCGCCACAACCAGTAAAACAAGAGTTAAAATAATAACTGAGGCAATTAGAAAACCAATGATTCCGCCGATAATCAACCAGGGAATGCGGTCTTTCCATTCTTCGTAATTCAAACCTAAAGGCAAAGAATTTCCTTTATCAACCTTGGTGATACCTGCTTCCTCTAAGTTGATTTCAGGAAGTGTTTTTGGCAACTCTCGCGTTATCTCTAAAACAGGCGGACCATACATTATTGATGGCGGCGGATCAATTCTTTCCTCAAGTTCCAACGGAGCAGGTCCATACATTGTCGTATGAATATCATCGGGCGAAAGTTCTTGGACTGTTTTAAGATTTGGGAATTCTTCAGTTTTCGTCGTATTTTCATCAAACTCAGTCGGTGGTGGACCATACATTATTGAGCTGGATGGTTCGTCAAATTCAATTGGAGAAGGAGGAGCTTTAGATAAGATCAACTCTTTTCCGCAAACACGGCAAAATTTTGCACTGAAACTGTTTTCTGTTTGGCAGTAGATGCAATTTATCTTCTGCCCGCCTTCAACATTTTCAAGTTTTTGCTTTGTTTCCTGATACAACTTTTGCTTTTCCTCGTCACTTTTGTCATTTGGACGAGGAAAAATCGGCTTATCATCTTCGGACATTCCTAAAAATCCTCCTCAAATTTATTCTGCCGTGATTGCTTTCTCCCTCAAACGATTTTGATACATCGGAAATTTCGCCGTTAATTCTGCAACATCGTGTTTTACCTTGGTTTGAACTTCTTCCGAATTTGGTTCGTGAATGATCGAAGCAATCATTTTACCGATTGATTCCATTTCGGCTTCTTTCATCCCGCGAGTCGTCAACGCAGGCGAGCCTAAACGGATTCCGCTAGTCACAAAAGGTTTGTTTTGATCAAACGGAATGGTGTTTTTGTTAACGGTAATATGAACTGCGTCCAGAGCTTTTTCGGCTTCTTTACCCGTGATACCTTTACCGTCCAAATAGACATCAACCAACATCAAATGATTATCGGTTCCGCCCGAAATAATGCGTAAACCTTCATCTTGCAGAGTTTTAGCCAACACCTTCGCATTATTTAAAACCTGTTGCTGATAATCTTTAAAACTAGGCTGCAACGCTTCACCAAAGGCGACAGCTTTAGCTGCAATGATGTGAACCAACGGTCCGCCCTGAACTCCTGGGAAAACACGGCGATTAACATCCGCTGCAAATTCTTCGCGGCACATAATCAAACCGCCGCGAGGTCCGCGCAAAGTTTTATGCGTGGTCGTCGTCACAAATTCGCAATGTGGAACTGGCGAAGGATGGAGTCCAACCGCAACCAAACCCGCAATATGGGCGATGTCTGCCATCACTTTTGCACCAACACTCTTTGCAATTTCACCAATTCGGGCAAAATCAATCGTCCGCGGATAGGCAGAAGCGCCGCAAATTAGAACTTTCGGGCGGCATTCTTCGGCAATTCTTTGCAATTCATCGTAATCTATCTGCTCAGTTTCTTTGTTGACTCCGTAATCAAAAACTTTGTAATTCAAACCGGAAAAATTAAGCGGATGACCGTGTGTTAAATGTCCGCCGTGCGAAAGATTCATTCCCAGAATCGTGTCGCCGTGTTCAAGTGCCGCCATTTCGACTGCCATATTCGCCTGTGCGCCGGAATGCGGTTGGACGTTGGCATGTTCCGCTCCGAAAATTTGCTTGGCGCGGTCAATCGCTAATTGCTCGACCACATCGGCAAATTCACATCCGCCGTAATAACGTTTTTGCGGATAACCTTCGGCGTATTTGTTAGTAAAAACCGAACCCATCGCTTGCAAAACCGCTTCGCTGACGAAATTTTCCGAGGCGATCAGTTCCAAACCGTTGGATTGTCTATTTGTTTTGTTGTTAATCGCTTCGGCGATAATACTGTCTGCTTCTGCTAAATTTGCTGTCCAAAAATTGCTCATATATTTTATTAAGTCCGTTTAAAAATTTTGTCTTCAAGTCTGGCTATTTGCTCTTTATATTCACTTATTTCATTACTCTGATTAATAATCTGTTGCTCAAGAGACTTATCTCCTTCAATTTCATAGCCTCTTTTTTCAATCCATTGTTTTTTCATTGCATTTCTAGTTTCATCATTATTTTTTGAAACTTGAAAGTCAACCCCCTTAATAATTGAATATATAAATAAAATACCCCAAACAGCATTAGGAACTATGCTGAAAATAGGCTCTAAAATCTCCCATTTAACTAAGGCAGTAACAATTACTAGTCCTATTATAGAAATGGAAATCAAGCTACATAATAAGATTATTTTATTTTTCAGTTCCCTATCGACATGGAATTCTATATGTTGTTTATCCCTTTCAAGTATAGCTAAATTAAATTCACTCTTCTCTAAGAGTTTAGATAAATCCTCTTTTTTTTCTTGGTCGGCATTTCTTTTTTCTAGTGTTGAATTCTTTTCTTCTTCACTTTCTTGAAGATCAATATTTAATTTATTCGCAATTTCCCTGAAATTACGCGAGTAATTTAAAATTCTTACCTCAATCACTCTCACAGGATTAATTATTGCTTTTAGTTCAGCGATTAAAAGATTTATTTGCTCTGGGTTGCTTGTTACATCGACCATAAAATATGAGACAGCATTATTTCGATCGTTTCTAATTCGATTATAACAACTTATTAAATTGAAATTTTCGTCTACATTGTGAATTGTTTCGGCTAATTCAAAAATAACACCATAAGGAAAGACATCATAAGTTATCTCTAAATAAACAATAAGCTGGTCTTTGGAAAAAAACCTTACAAGAATAAATTTATCTTCCGTGTCTGAAAATATTATACCTTGCACATCATCCGAATCGCCTGAGTATTTTTTTAACCCTAAGTCCTCAATTAAACGATTATCAATTTCAACTTTTTTATCTTTTATTGTTGTTCCTTGATAGCGATTATCAAAATAATGACTACGCCTATTTTCTTCAACATAATTGTATTCAGAAACATCATGGCTTGAAAAAATATTTGAATTGTCAAATAAAAATTTGATCGGCTCAAATCTTTTAACATCAACCTTATCAGCATTTCCGTTTGTAGCCTCATCAAATGTTGCTTTTATTTTTTGGAAGTAGTTTTTTTGAGTAATATTCTCTTTTACTAAAAGGTTTTGCTTTTTAAAGTAAATATCAAACTTTGCCAATATTGAGATTTTAGATTCGTGGTTATGGTTTGTAATTAAACTTTCTAACACTAGAATATTTATTCTCTCATCACTAAGTATTCTTGTAATTTCTTTAATTAGACCTGGTCTATCTTTAGCATTTAACTCTAGTCTCCAAATATTAGCCCAATCTTCTGGATGAAATGGTGTCATTATTACTTCATGGACTTTATTTTTGTCAGTTATTCTTGGATAAAGATAAACAGTTGTTTCTGGAAGTAACCCTGTTGAGGTCCTATGATAATAGGGTATGTCTATAATTAGTTTGTTTTCCTCAAATGCAAAGGTGTGAATTCCACTCACAAATTTCATTTAATTTACTCCTGGGGATTGAAGTTAATAAAACTTAATAAATTTTCTACTAATAATTTCCTTTTTTGTAATACAGGTTTCTTCCTCAATTGATTTTGAGTTAAATCAACTTTCCAATTCACTAATCTTCTCAACCCGTCCTTCGTGCCGCCCGCCTAAAAATTTGGCATCAAACCATGCTTTAACAATTTTGGGAATTTCTTCGGCGGGTAAAACCCGTGCGCCGATTGATAAAACATTGGCGTTATTATGTTCGCGGGCGAGTCGGGCGGTTTCTTCGTTCCACGCTTGCGCGGCGCGGATACCATGAATTTTGTTGGCAGCAATATTAATTCCGATTCCCGAACCGCAAACAACAATTCCTTGGTCGGCTTTTCCACTGGCAACTTCTCTGCCAACGGCTGCCCCAAAATTTGGATAATCCACCGATTCCGTTGAATTTGTGCCTAAATCTTCAACTTCAAGATTCATTTCTTCAAGTTGTTTTTTGATTTTTTCCTTAACCTCGTAACCTGCGTGATCTGCTCCGATTGCTATTTTCATAATCTTTTGAAATCACAGATTATCATAGTTGGAGAGAGTTTAGAAACGAATTATTTCAGATTTTTCCAAATGAAATAGACAACCAAAAGACTATGAAGCGACCAGGCAATTGTCCGAATCCAATTTGAATTGACCAAAAATTTATGAGCATCAGCATCAAATCCTTGGGCAAGTTTTTCGTGCATTGGAACTTGTAAAAAAAAGGTTGAAGCCCAAACGGCGAGTGTTAAGATCAGACCCAGCCAAATTAGTTTTGAATCAATATTTTCCGGCGGATAGATGATCAGGAAAAATGAAGTTATTAACTCAATTATCATTGCCGGAGCAACAACCGGAGTTATCCAAAAGGTATGTGAAGCATGATATTTTGGAAAGTTTTCTGGGCCAACCTGGGCAAAGAATGGGTATTGGACGAATTGAATAATCCAAATCACACCTGTTAAAAAGACAATTGACACCAAATTAGTAATTAATATTATTTTCGTCATAAAAAAACCGCTGCCTTTTTTCTAAAGACAGCGGTTTTCCCCCTTGTTCTACCTACCCCTTGCTCGTTCTGTCAATTTCATCTATTTAAGTTTGCTCAATTTCCTTATTTTGCTTTTCAAAATCTAAAACTAATGAGCGATTTGTGCGATTTCCATCTTATAATTTGACAATTCATCTGTCAAGCACTTTTAATAAAAAACTAGCTAATTTAACAAAAGAATTTATTGACTTGTGCGAATCGTGCGTTTTAGCTAGAATATTTGAGGTTTCATTAAATGACAAACGTAAAATTTTTAACAACCAAAGAAGTAGCTCGTCTCTGCCGCGTTAGTGATGCCACGGTTAAGCGTTGGGAAGATTCCAAATTGCTAAGTTCGGAACGCACCAACGGCGGACATCGCCGATTTCGGGCGGAAGAGGTTGCGCGTTTTCAGCGTGAAAACAACCTGGGTGTTAAAATTTGTCACGGAGACGAATCTGCTCAAACCGCTACTACGCGTCGTAAAGCGAAACGAAGTTATTCAAATTACACCACTTTTGCAGAAGGCAGTTCAGCTTCATTATTTTTTAACTCGCTCATTGCCGGACGCGAAGAAGAAGCTACTAATGTATTAATCAACGAGTTTTTACAAGGAAAGCCGATTGCTGAAATCTTTGATACGACCATTGCCGAAGCAATGCGGTGTGTCGGCGAATTATGGATGCGAGGTGAATTAACCGTTGCTCAGGAGCATTTAGCAACCCGCGCCACTCTCAATGCCGTTCATAAACTACGAAATATTGTTCCGGTCGCTAAAAGTAATGAAAAAATGGCGATGTGTTGTGCGATCGAAGGCGATTTTCACGAATTAACGACCCATTTAGCTCAAATGACCTTTGAAAGCGAAGGCTTAGAGGTATTAAACTTTGGTGCAAACACCCCGCTTTACTCTTTTGCCGATGAAGTTTTACATCATTCGCCGGATTTGGTCTGCATTTCAGCCACGATTTTATTGGATATTGACCGGCTCTCGCGTGATTATAAAGAATTTCACATGAAAATTTCAAAACTTAAAATTCCGGTTATTTTGGGTGGAAGAGTTTTTGATGATGAACGGCTGCGTCTGCGTTTTCCGGCAGATCTATTCGCTGATACTTTTACTGATCTGGCGAAATTTATTTCAAGTCTTGTCGATTCAAAGTTCAATTAATTCACACCAACCAGATTTAATTGCCAATAAAATTCCTGTTAATTTTATTCATTAAAATCGAAGAAAAACTTTCCTGGATAATTTTGTTGCCCGGAATGGCGGAATGCATCTCACAAACAATCATTTGCTGAGATGAATATGGTTTAATGGCAAAAAGATTTTGCCCGTTCTTTTCAGAAATTGTTTCTGCCAATAATGATTTCAAGGTAACCGTTCCGTCTCCTTTCGCATAAATCGTTTGTTTGACCAGTTTATCTGAGATTTTTTCTCCCCTGACGTTTTTAAATCCTTCTCCACGGGTCAGAGTTTTCCATCCCCCATTTTCAATATCAAAAAAAACCACTGCCCCATCAAGAGTGGTTTTGCAATCACTCCCGAAAAGATAGAAGCTTAACGATTCGGGAACTTTTGCCTTAACGTCAAGGGCTTCGTGAAAACGTTTGGCGCGTAACAAAACTGCATCTAAATATTTTTCGGCTTGGACTCTTTTAGCTTTACTCAATTTTGCCATATATTCTTCGTCAGCCGTTAGCGTCCAGCCATATCTTTTCCAGTTCTTAGAATCGTAAATATCAATATCAATTAGGTTTAGATTTCCATCATAGAACCTGGCCGCTTCGCCGTGAGGCAATAATTGAAAGAGAGCGGGCATTGTAAAACCAACTTCACGACTGAAAAAAGAAGGATAATATCTTCCACCGAGCGGAATACTGATGGATGAACCGTTATTAAGCGCATCTAGGGCTTCCATTGAACCTTCATTTGGTGTTCCAAGCATAAAAATATTGCCGAAATGCTTTGCTCCTGCCCAAGTTGGATTGGGTCTTTCGCGCAAATCCGACATTCCATACATTGCGGCGTAACGGGTAATTAAACCACCCATTGAGTGTGCCAGAACATCAAACTTTAGATCAGGTCTTTTGAGTTTTGCCTTTAATTTTTCTATTTTTTGAATAAGTAAATGTGCAGTTTCAACATTATCGCGTCTCCAATCGTATGGAAAAACATAATAAGTGTCAGTATCTCCGCTTTCTGAAGGAATTTCCCAATTCCCACGCTGGTAACCGCCTTTTTTTTCTAAATAGTTGAGCAAATCCTCGTAAACGGAAATTCCGGGCAGAAACTTGACGAACTTAATGTTTTCAACAATATCCGTAGCAACTAAATCATCTTTGTTGGCTCCTAGATCAGGCGAGATCGGCAAGTTTAAATCATCATCTTTAGCATCTTTGAATCTAACCCAAACCGTTTCATTGGTATTTTTATTTACGAGTTTTGAACCCATAATACCCGGAATGATTATTAAAGGATTTTTACCTTTCTTCGGCTCAATTTGCGCCAGAATAACATTGGAATAAACCAATATTATTGCCAGTATCAGAGCTATTTTCGTTTTCATAAAATTAAAACCAAAGGGGCAAAATCCATACTTCTATTAATTTTTACTTTTTACTTTTTAGGCTTCCCATTTTCGGTTTATTAGACTTGCCACGAACCCTGCACCAAATCCGTTGTCAATATTTACCACTGTTACGTTTGAAGAGCAAGAATTTAACATCCCTAAAAGCGCAGCCAATCCATTAAAACTCGCTCCGTAACCAATACTTGTCGGAACAGCAATCACCGGAACTTTGACCAATCCGCCAACAACTGAGGGTAGTGCGCCTTCCATTCCGGCAACTACTACAACCACGCGACAATTTTGCAAAAGCTCACGTTCGGCTAAAATCCGATGAATTCCGGCAACGCCCGCATCCCAAATCCTTTTTACCGTATTTCCCATTGCTTCAGCGGTTAGTGCGGCTTCTTCAGCAACGGGAATATCACTTGTTCCGGCAGTGACAACTGCAATTTCGCCAACTCCAATTTCGGTTTTGTCACGTAAAACACGAATTAATTTGGCGGATTCGTGCCATTCTGAATCGGTATATAAGTTGCGAATTTCACCATAAGTGTTAACATCCGTCCGCGTAATTAAAACATTTGGTGATTGTGCCAAAAGTTTTTCAAAAATTCCGACGATCTGGGCGCGTGTTTTTCCTGCTCCAAAAATAACTTCGGGAAAACCCTGGCGTGTTGCACGGGCGTGGTCAACCCGGGCGTAGCCGATGTCCTCGTAAGATAGATTTTTAATATTTTGGGTTGCTTGTTCAATGGAGAGCGTGCCGTTGGCATGAGAAAGTAATATTTCTTCGATTTGCTTTTGTTTCATAAAAAACATTTTATCCGCAAGCCGACCTTTAACCAAATTTCAAACGAAAAAAAAGACAACGAAATCCCGAATTCGTTGCCTCAAGAGAAAAGCCTAAATTTCTCAAAACTGTTCTAAATAAACACTCGAATATAACCACAAAGCGAAAATATTTTTACCAAAGTCCAACCAACCGCCTGATGGCTAACTAAGTTTAGTAAAATTTCGCTTTGTAGTAATATTCTCATCGTGCTTAGTCCTTCAGTAAGCCTCGCTCTAATTAACAGCAAATTTTGTGCCACACTTTTTATGCCAAAAAGCCGCAATTTCTAAAACTATTATCCTTCTGTTGTCCGATTTTATTTCAGATTGAACGATTTTATTTCGGTCATTTTGACAGATTGAATGATTTTAGGATGATTGCTGAACAAAAACATTACTAAAAATGTTAGAATTAACTAACAAAAATTGTATGGAATTGACTCTGGCAATCACCGGTGCATCAGGCACAGTTTACGCACATCGAACTCTGCAACTTTTAGCTAAAAGCGGTGTGGTTTCACAAATAAATCTGATCATGTCAGGAACGGCGGCAATCGTTGCCCAGGTTGAAATGGGTGCAAACCTAAAAGACCCGAGTGCTGAAAAAATTAATGAATGGCTTGGTTTGACCAAAGATTCTAAAATTATTCGTTTTTGGCGATTGGATAATTTTGCCGCCAAACCTTCATCAGGTTCTTACAAACAGGCTGGAATGATAATTGTGCCGTGTTCGATGGGAACGCTTGGTTCGATTGCCACAGGGGCAGGAACAAATCTGATTCATCGGGCGGCGGATGTGACTTTGAAAGAAGGACGCAAACTCGTTATTGTTCCGCGCGAAACTCCATATAACTCCATTCATTTGGAAAATATGCTCAAACTTTCCCAAGCTGGCGCACGAATTTTACCTGCCAGTCCTGGTTTTTATCATCGCCCGAAAACGATTGATGAATTAGTTAATCATTTGTGCTATCGGATCTTAGATCAATTTGATATACCGCACGATAAAAAGACACAATGGACAGGAACCGAAGTTCCCGAAGGAGAATAAGAAATGAAGATCATTTTGTTTTTATTTTTGTTGTTTCTTCCCGTAGTAGCGCAGGAAAAATTTGTTTTACCGGTTGACGAAGCATCTCAGGATGCTGCGTTTTTGGCATTTCGGACAAAGTTAATTGAAGCAGTCCAAAAACGTGACACCAAATTTGTCCTAAGTATTGTAGATAAAAGTATTAAAAACGGTTTTGGTGGCAATGACGGAATTAATGAATTCAAAAAGCAATGGAAAATTTATAATCGCAATTCTGAACTGTGGAAAGAATTATTGATAGTTCTCACTCACGGCGGAACCTTTGATAAAGAGAATAAAGGCTCATTTTATGCCCCCTATTTGTTCACCAATTTTCCCGATGAAATAGATGCCTTTGAACATCAGGCAATTTTTGGCAGCAACGTTAATTTACGCGCTAAACCTGATACAAATGCGCCAATTGTAGCCAGTCTGTCCTATAATATTGTCAAAACAGATTATCAAAATTCTATCAAATCGCCCCAAAATAAAGAACAATTTTCGTGGTTAAAAGTTGAAACATTAGGCGGGAAAAAAGGTTATGTCAAACCTGAGTTTGTCCGGAGTTCAATTGACTATCGCGCCGGATTTGAAAGAAGACGCGGCAAATGGACTATGACTTTCTTTTTGGCGGGAGATTAAAAATTTATGTCTGATTCAACCGAAAGATTTTCTAATCGTGTCGAAAATTACGTTAAATATCGTCCCGGTTATCCACCCGAAGTTTTGCAATTATTTCGTGATGAAATGGATTTGCAGTCAACTTCGGTTATTGCCGACATCGGTTCGGGAACCGGGATTTCTGCCAAAATCTTTTTGGAAAACGGCAACGAGGTTTTTGGAGTTGAACCAAATGAAGCAATGCGGGAAGCCTCAAAAGTTTTTTTGCAGACTTTACCTAAATTTTATCCAATCAACGGAACTGCTGAAAATACTACACTTGACGACGAACAGGTTGACATTATTATTGCGGCTCAGGCATTTCATTGGTTTGATAAGGCAAAAACACGAACTGAATTTCGTCGAATTCTGAGAGAAAATGGGTTTATTGCGCTGATTTGGAACCAACGTCAACTTGATTCAAACGAGTTTTTGCGTGGAATGGAAGGACTTTTAATTGAGTTTGGAAAGGATTACAACCAAATTCGGCACGATAATATTTCCGAAGAAATGATTGCCGATTTTTTCCAAACCCCTTTTCAAAAAAGGAGTTTTCAAAATGTGCAAACGCTTGATTTTGATGGTTTTAAGGGACGAGTTTTATCTTCATCCTATATGCCAACCGAAAACGATTCGCGGTTTGGAGAAATGGAAAAAGAATTAAGTCGCCTTTTTACTCATTTTCAAAAAAACGATACAATAG
>DAORIL010000167.1:0-11024 GCA_035438525.1 Pyrinomonadaceae bacterium | reverse complement strand
CTGACGCTAAATGCGGTGAGCGGAGGTTTTAAGCTGGTTTTCTAACTATCCTTTCGGAGTGAATGTTCTAAGATTTTTGAAGTTTTACCCCAGTTTGGAAACAGATCAAATTTTTTGCCTCCAACTGTAAAAAAAAGGAGAAAAAGACATTAGTCAAACTAATGTGACGAAATTGAAAGTGGATGTTTTGGTTGAATTGTATTTGCACTTAAAAATAAAAGTTAAAAAAAATATTTTTTGACCTGCATTTTAAAAAATTATTGCGTTTCTTTTACGAGACAGAATTTTTTTTCAAAAGGAGTTTTTTATGTATAAGTTAGCATTACTTTTTTTAGTAATTTTTATTTGTGTTTCATTTGCCGTAGCACAGGAGGATTATCACAAATTTGAAGTGGCAGGCGGTTATTCGTATGAACGCGTCAAGGGCTTTCCGGGCGATACTCTAACCTCGACATCAACCTTTGGCACCAGCACTACGGGAGCGAGCAGAACTCATAATTTGAACGGATTTAATGCGGCGGCAGTTTATAATTTTTCCAAATATTTTGGCGCAAAAGTTGAATTTTCGGGCAATAACGGTTCGGACACTAATCATGATTTACCGGGTGGAACTTACCAATCATTAAACGGGTTCACAATTTTAGTAATTCCGGGTGAAAGCGGAATTGCTGCCAAACAGCGTGATTATAAATTTATTGGCGGAGTGCAGTTTAAGGATAATTCGACGGAGAAAAGACTTAAACCTTTTGCTCACGCTTTATTCGGCACGTCTCGTCAAACAACAGATTTTTATAATCTCGACCAACAGCGCACCAATTTAATCGGAGGAAGTAAAAAAATTAACGCTAACAGTTTAACAATGGCTTTTGGCGGCGGTTTGGATGTCCGTGTTTCCAAGCGGATTGATATTCGCGTCATTCAGTTTGATTACAATCCCGTCTTTGTCAAACAGAAAACACTCGTCGCATTAAATAGTCGGGTTGATTCACTGGTTACCAGTTTCTCCGGAGGTTCCACAGTTACCGCTTTGCAAAGTGTGGAAGTTCCCAAACACACACAGCAAAATTTCCGCTTCGGATTTGGGATCGTCTTTCATTAAAATTCAGGAAAAATTGATTATGAGCCGATGTTTATTTTAAGCATCGGTTTTTTTTCACAAAAATGTCCGAGTTGTTTCGTTTTATTCGCATTAGCAAATGAAAGTTAATTTTTGTGAGGTGAATATAATGAAATTATTTGGTTATTTTTTAATTTTTACGAGTTGTTTAACGATTGGAATGCTTTCATTTGCTGTTTCGGATTACTCCAAACCGAAACAAATGATCGAGTGTTCACGCGATGAGGGAATGAAAAGCGGGTTTTCCGAAGATGATGGATGGGTTAGTGCTTACGGAGAACTTGACGGATGGTCTAATCCGAAAGTTTCGGAGTTGTTGAAACTCGGTAAAGGAACTAACTATTCGTCGCCAAGCTTGGGCGAACCGGCTCATCCTCACAAATTGCCCGAATAATTTCGCTGAAATTCTTTGAATCTGTATTGTATGGACGTTTACCGGTTAGCAATTCATAAAGGATCACACCTAGCGAATAAACATCGCTTGAAGTCGAAATCGTATCGCCTTTGACCTGCTCAGGCGAAGCATAGCCGGGTGTCAGCGCGCGAAATTCAGTTTGGGTTTGCAAGGCATCATTTTCAGGGGTAACTAATTTAGAGATTCCAAAATCAAGTAATTTTGGCGAGCCGTCTTCTGTCACCATAATATTTGATGGTTTCAAATCCCGGTGAATAACCAGATGTTGATGTGCATATTGAACAGCGGAACAAATTTTTTGAAAAAGTTCTAAACGCGCTTTCAAATCCAAATTATGCTGATTGCAATAATCAATCAATGGCAAACCTTCGATATATTCCATCACCAAATACGGCATTCCTTCGTCAGTTGTGCCGCCGTCAAGTAGTTGGGCGATAAAACGATGATGAAGGCGAGCTAAGATTTGGCGTTCTGAAACAAAACGGCTCAATGCAATTTTTGAAACGAATCCTTGTTTTAAGAGTTTGATGGCAACCTGTTGTTCAAATTCGCCGTCAGTTCTGTCCGCTAAAAAAACTGCACCCATTCCGCCTTCGCCAAGCATTTCTGTCAATTTGTATTTACCGATTTGCTTGCCGATGAAAGTGTTGGTTAATTTAGATTCATCGGGAAAGAGTAGTGCATTTACCTGATTTTTATCAAAAATATTGGTGTTCTCATCATCTTCATACGAAAGCAGAGATTCGACTTCCTCACGCAACGCCGTATCTTCGCCACAAATTTGAGTTAAATAAGAAGAACGCTCAGTTTCGTCTTTTTCCAAAGCGTTTTCGATAATCTCAGAAATTTTTGCCCATCGGGTTGGATTCATTTCGATTTGGGATTGGGGATCTCGGATTTTGGATTTCTACTCCTCATTCGCTACTCCTTACTTCTTACTCCTTACTTTTGAAAAAGTTCTCGTTGCAAAAATAGTTTAGCAACTTGCCATTCGCGTTTGATGGTTGCGGGAGAGATTTCCAAAACTTCGGCAACTTCTTCGACTCCTAATCCGCCAAAAAATCGCAGTTCAAAAATACGTTCCTGCCGTTCGCTCAGTTTTGCCAGTTTTTGCAATGCTTCATCCAGCTCGATCAGATTTAATTCGTTTTTGGCAAATTCATTGACCGCCCGGTCAATTGTGACTCTAATTAATTCACCCTCACGCTTTTGCCGGTTGCGATGAACGGCATGATTGACCAAAATTCGCCTCATCATATTGGCGGCTAAACTGATAAATTGAGTTCGATTTAAGAAGACCTGATTTTCTTGTTTAACTAATCTTAGATAGGCTTCGTGAACCAGAGCCGTCGGTTGAAGCGTATGATTAGAGCGTTCCTGACGCATATAATAGGCGGCTAAACGACGTAGTTCGTCATAAACCAGCGAATATGCACCTTCTAGATCAAGTTGGTTTGATCCGGTTAAATCGTCAGTTATTTGGGGCGATTCCATAATTTTTTTACAATAATATTCTATAAAATTGCTAATAACAATAAATTTTTGCGCGAATTTTAATTTCAAATAAAATCAAAATTAATTTGGCTGATTAATTTCATTTTCTCCGCATATGTAATTGTAAAGAGATCCTATTCCAAATTAAGGAGAATTTAGTATGTCTAAATTAGTAATTTCGATGATATTCGTTTGTTTCTGTGCGCCTTTTTTGATGGCGCAGGATGAGTATCACAAGTTTGAAGTTTATGGCGGTTATTCCCGCGATATTAGCAGTGACCCGAATCTTTCGATTACTGGGGCATTCAATGCAAGGCAAGCCGGAAATGGCTTGGACAAGGGCTTTAACGGGTTTAACGCCTCGGCGACGTTTAATTTTTCAAAGTATTTGGGAATTAAGGCTGATTTAGCCGACCATTTTTCTTCGGGAAGTATTCAAGCCGGAGTTGTTACCGGCAATGCGGGGGGAACAACTAAAGAAAGCCGACTTAATATTCAGGGTGGTTTACAGATCAAAAATAATTCCAAGGAAGCTAGATTTAAGCCATTTGGACATTTTCTTGCCGGAATCAATCGGCAAAGTGTGAAAATTGACAATGCAAGTCAAAATGTAATTACGGTTTATGGTTCTGATAAAATAACCAGCACCGGATTTGCAGCAACTTTTGGCGGCGGTTTAGACATTCGTGTCAGCAAAAGAATAGATATTCGGGCAATTCAGTTTAATTACACTTTAAATTCTGTCTCAGCCAAAACTCTTGCAACATCCAATGGTCTGACTGGTCCATACACAGTTGCTATCCAAGGTAAGAATCAAAATCAAATTACCTTTGGTTTCGGAGTTGTTTTTCACTAAAACACTGTCGATAAACTATCAAACAGGTAAAGCCTGCACAAAGAGAGTCGAAGTTTATCAAATTCTTCGGCTCCTTTTGTGGAGGCTTTCGGCGTGTTGCTATTTATGAAAATATTTTCAGATTTGTCCGCGAGAAAACGCCAAATAACGCTAAAAATAAAATAAAAACTCTCAAAATTTCTTTCCTTCGTGCTTTTTTGCGTCCTTTCGCGGGCAACTAATCCTAAATTTTAATAACTGGCAATTTGGATTAAATTAAGTGAAAGATGAAAGTCCAACAAATCTTTAGTTTGTTGTATACTCTTAATTTCCAATTGTTGCGACAAGCTAAAGCGTGTCGGACATTAGGCAACAATCCTTAGCTTAATGCCATTGGACTGGATGCCCGGCACTCGTCTCACGAGTTAAACTCATTTGTTCTTTACGGTTTTTATTTTAGCTATACCACTCTTTATTTACTAAATTCAGCTTTCTCTTTTTCCAGTTCTGTCAAAAGATTTTTGTCAGAATCGCGCAAAGCATTCATATTTTTTAGTTTTTGAATAACAGATATTGTTTTATCAATAAATTCGACCGCTTTTGTCTTATCCCCTTTTTTGCTGAAAGCGGCTGCGCTTGAACGATAAACTTTGGCTAATTCTGTTTGATATGAAATTACGGTTTTATCGGTTTCAACCACTTTTTCCAAATTGATTTGGGCATCATTCAAATATTTAAGCGCGTCATCGGTCTTATCAGTCAATAAAAGTGCATCTGCCAATTCATTTTCAACTACGGCAACGCCTCGCACATAATCATTGACACCCGGCGAGAGTTTATTGAGCTTTGATAAAGGTGCTAAGGCTTTTTCGGCATACTCGATGGCGCGTTTCGGGTCATTTGATAAACGATAACCCTGTGCAATATTGTAATAACTCATCGCCAGATCATAGAGCGCAAATGATTCATCTGGTTCCTTTTCCAATGCTTTAAGGTTAAAATCCACCGTTTTCAGACAAGTTTCGACAATTTTTTGCCCATCGCGTTTAGCGGCATAAACTTCACAGTAACCGAAATCGTTGAGAAATGAAGTTCTTCGCAAAGAATAGTCATCACTTTTCTGTTTAATGAGTTCATTGGTTAAAACAACCGATTCATCTAAATCTTTAATCGCCCCTTCATAATCGCCAGTGTTTGATTTCAGATGGCTGTAAGCTCTTAAAATTCGCGGATAAGCCTTTCGCGTATTCAAATGTTCCGGGTTGGTTTTCAAAGTTGCCTTAATGATCGCAGCCGATTCGTCGAGTAGTTTGGCAGCTTTTTCATTTTCGACATTGGTAATCAGAATGCCGGCGTAATCCGTTAAAATAACTGCCAGACGGTTTTGATAATCAGGCGATTCAGGTTTTTCCGCCACCAATTCGCGACGAAGTTTAATCGCTTTTTCAAAATTTTCTGCCGCTTTTGCGGTGTCAACATTCCACATTAAAGTTTGAGCTGTAATTTGATAATTTTTGGATAGTGCTTCTTTGTTTTTCAAATCGGCAGAATTAACCGCAAAGACGGCTTCGCGCAATTTTCGTGCTTTTTCATAGCTTTGCAGTCCGGCATTTATATTGCCAAGATTTTGAATATTAACGGCACCTTGAACTTCACCGATTTTTTCGTAGGCAGTAGCCAGTTCGAGTTGTAATTCCGAATCGCCTTCAGCTTCCTGTGACAGACTGTCGAGATATTCAAGTGCGGTTTTCAGAATCTTTTCGCGGGCTTTGAGTGATCCTTCCAGATCTTCGATTTCAGGAAAAATATCAAAAAGATATGAATTAGCAAGTTTCCGCACATCTCCGAATCGCCTTTCAGCTTTAGCTCTTTCAGCTCTAGCAATCCTTGATTGCCAGAGTGTAGCAACGATCCCGCCAATAATTGCGATCAAAATCAGAGTTCCGGCAATTACTGTTAAACGATTGCGTTTGAAAAATTTTTCGGCGCGATATGCTAATGTGTTTGGGCGTGCCAAAATAGGTAAACCCTGCTCATAACGGCGAATATCTTCGGCAAAATTTTCGGCGGATAAATAACGTCTTTCGGGTTCTTTGCTCAAGGCTTTCAAAACGATATTATCCAAATCACCACGCAGACTACCGGAACTTAAATAAACTAATTTGGGCGTGGTGTGACGAACTCTAAATCTTTCGGTTTTATTATCTTGATGATTGCCGAGTAAAGTTGAAAGTTCATGAATTTCTTTGTTTGGTGTGGCAGACCTTTCTACAATTTGGGGTTGCTCTAATTTAGCCAATTTTTCAACCATCGCCGATGGCGGAAGTGGTTCAGTTTCGACTACGGCCTGGAAAATATCTT
Organism: Pyrinomonadaceae bacterium; assembly: GCA_035438525.1. GTDB lineage: Bacteria > Acidobacteriota > Blastocatellia > Pyrinomonadales > Pyrinomonadaceae > JAIBCC01. The sequence continues at coordinate 4,802 of DAORIL010000167.1, read as the reverse complement.
TTAAACTGTCTTCTTTGGTTTCAAACGGACGATGACCGCTTAAAAGTTCATATAAAATTACACCTAAACTGTGAATATCGGTGGCGGTAGTGACACTTTTTTGCTGTATCTGTTCGGGCGAGGCATAACTCGGAGTCATTGCACCCAAACGGGTTACTGTCGCAGATTTGGCTGATTCAAATTCTTTTGAGAGTATTTTTGAGATACCAAAATCGAGCAGTTTCGGGATTCCGTCCTCTGTCACCAGAATATTTGACGGCTTTAAATCCCTATGCACAACTAAGTTTCGATGAGCAAAATTGACCGCTGAGCAGACTTGCTGAAATAGTGCTAACCGTTCGTGCAAATCAAGATTATGTTGTTGACAATACTCATCAATTGGAACGCCTTCGACATATTCCATTGCCAAAAAAGGAGCTTTATCGTCGGTTGTTCCGGCATCAAGCAGACGGGCGATATTGGGATGTTCCAAAGATGCGAGGATTTCCCGCTCAAGCTGAAAGCGGCGGCGAATGGCAGAAGTATTTACTTCGCGTTTGAGTAATTTGAGAGCGACTTTTTGCTCAAACTTTCCGTCATTTCTTTCTGCCAGATAAACCGCACCCATTCCGCCTAATCCGAGCTCACGGATGATCCGATAAACTCCGATATTTTGCCCGATCAGCGAATTTGGATTTTCTTCTTCGGCAAAGAAATCTTTAGAAAATTCGACGGCGGATAAATTCATCAAATTTTCTGCTTCATTCTCAAACGAGATTAACGATTCAACCTCAGCGCGAACTTCGGCAGATTCACCACAGTTAGCCAAAAAATCTTGACGTTGCGAAATCTCAAGTTCTAAAACTTGATCTAATAAATTTTTTACCTTTTCCCAGCTGTTTGTTTGCATAAAAATAGTCCTTTTATGAAAATGCGTTCTTTCGCTCAGAACTCTGCCAAAATATTTAGAAAAAATCAAAACTTTTTTAACGCAAAGTAACAAAGAAACCCTTTCGCAACTTCGTTTCCATCGTTCCAATACAATAAGATTGGTGTCATCTCCAACTGTCGTAACTAGCTCATAAATCTTTTTAAGATCAATGTTTTTCTTAAATCTTAGCTTATTTTTCAGCGAAAAGATTTTTTTTATTTTTTTTGTCCGACTTTTTAAAAAAATTACGCATATCTATTTGAAGGAATTTTGTCTGCTTTTCTTGAAGTTTTACGCATTTTAAAATGTGGTGGTTTGCTTATCGGCAATTGATTTTGGGCATTGACAATTTGGGGTCAAATGCGTTGAAAAGCACAGTCAGAAATGAGACAAAAATGAAACCTTAGGAACAATTCAAGTCCCTTTTGCACATTGAAGGTGCTTTAGATGAATCCTTTCTCGGATGTTTCACCTTTGGCTACTATCTTTTGACGGTTTTGCCGATGATTGGTTGAATAAAAAACATTTCAACACCAAATTGGCAAACAGCCTTATTTTTCAAGCCCTTTAAGAAGATTGAGAAGTGATTATTATGGAGAGAATTATGAAAAAGCTTGGTCTGATTTTCGTATTGTTGGTTTTAACGAACCTTTTTATTTTAACCGGTTATTCACAACAAAATGAAAAGTTCAAGGTTTCTGCCCGGGCTGTTCCTAACAATTACATCGTAGTTTTGAATGAAATTGGGAGACTGTCCGGCAACTTTACTCCATTGGAAGTGAAAACAGCCGAAGTCACCGCGAAAAGTAGAGATTTATCACTACTTTACGGCGGCAAAGTTAAGCACATTTATAGTTCCGCTTTGAACGGTTTCTTAGTGGAGATGACCCCTGAACAAGCAATCAGGCTGAGCCAGGACCCACAGGTTAAGTATGTTGAAGAAGATACATCTATGAGTCGCTCTCCGATGCCAAACTCGAAAACAACTTTCACCGCAAATGCATCTCAATCGCCTGTAGGTTGGCATCTGGACAGAATTGACCAACGCAATCTGCCGCTTAATAACATTTATAGCTACGCGAATACGGGGGCGGGAGTTCACGCATATATTATTGACGTGGAAAGAATCATCAGTCACCCGGAATTTACCGGAAGAATCGGCAATAGTGTGACATTAGATAGTTGTGCATCCCCACTCTCATTAAATTTTTCAACTCAAATAGCAGGGGTTGTCGGCGGAACGACTTACGGAGTTGCCAAAGGTGTGACACTGCATTCGGTTGCCGTGGGCTGCTCCGGCACCAATGAATCCTCTGTTTCACAATACATTAAGGGAATTGATTGGGTGACGGCAAACCGCATTTTGCCTGCCGTGGTAGACATCAACCTCGATATAGTGAGCAGTAGTGTGACTGCAACAACTGCTTTGAACAACTCATTGGCGGCAGGCATCATATATGTAGTTAAAACAACTACTGTCGGAACAACTAACTGCCCTTTTGCTTTTGGGTCGGTTCCGGGGGCGATTAGAGTTGCCGACACTGATATAAATGATAATGCAGCACTTGACAGTAATGGTAATGAGTTAAGTTGTGTTGATATGTTTGCACCCGGTGTGGATCTTACTACCATCAGTTTAATCCCTGGAATTCCATTTGCCCCGGGTATTGCGAATGGAGAAACAGTTGTCACAGGGATCGTCGCCAGATATTTGCAAAACAATCCAACTGCAACTCCTGCTCAGGTTAAAAGTTGGTTAATTGGAAACGCTACACCCGGAAAAGTTGGAAATATAGGACAGAGAACGCCTAATTTGCTGGCTTTTATTGATCCGGCTGTAAATATACCTCCCGCACCTCCTGCTAATCTGACAGCGACGGCGACCTCAGCCACCAAAATAAATGCGGCGTGGAGTGCCAATCCATCTACGGAAGAAGTTACCAGTTATAATTTACGAATCAATGGGGGAACACCGATTACCGGAATTACAACTTTGAACAGAGAAGTTACCGGATTGACCCCAAACACGACTTATAGTTTTGAGGTTCAGGCGGTTAATGCTGCCGGAGTTTCAAGTTGGTCATCGCCCGTTAATGCAACGACATTGCCGGCTTTACCTCCAACCGCTCCCTCCGGATTGACTGCGACTGCGTTATCATTCGCCCGGATAAATGCAGTGTGGAGTGCTAATCCATCCTCACAAGAGGTAACCAGTTATAATTTACGAATCAATGGGGGAACACCGATTACCGGAATTACAACTTTGAACAGAGAAGTTACCGGATTGACCCCAAACACGGCTTATAGTTTTGAAGTTCAGGCGGTTAATGCTTTCGGTGTTTCAAGTTGGTCATCGCCCGTTAATGCAACGACATTGCAAGCCTTACTTCCAACCGTTCCCGCCAACGTGAGAGTATTTACGCTTACATCAACCGAATTAAATATTGTCTGGAATGCCAATTCATCTTTGCAGGAAGTGACAAGTTATAATTTACGGATTAACGGGGGAACGCCGATTACGGTTACCCCGGCGGCTGGAAGCAGTGTTATACAAAAGCTCACTGGATTAACTCCGAACACAACCTATAGTTTTGAAGTTCAGGCAGTTAATGTCGGGGGGGGGTCCGGTTGGTCATCTCCTATCAATTCAAAGACACCTAAAATTACTACCAATGAAAATGGACCGGCAACTCCTTATCCGGCAACTTTTGAAGTATCGGGAGAAACCGGAGTAATTCGCAATGCCGCTAACGGAGTCACAGTCAATCTTACCGGGATAAACCATTTTCCACTGAAAGAACTTGTTATGCTTTTGGAAGGTCCAACCGGTGCCAGGCTTCTTATTCAAGGGAACTCTTCAGAAAGTTTTAGCAGCTCTGAAATAAACTACAAACTGACCGACAACGCTTTTACGCCAATAACCAGCACTAATTTCAATATCGATGGATCAAGTTATAAACCGGGTAATAGTCTATCCGAGGCTTTTAATTTCCCTTCACCGGGTCCGGGACTTGATTATAATAGTGCCGCCCCATTTGGCACATCAACTTTTGCATCAGTTTTCGGCGGCACCAATCCAAACGGAACCTGGAAACTGTATATTGTTGATAGAATTAGTGATGAACCAGCAGGATATATTCGCGATTGGTCAATTACGGTAACAACAACTCCTGCTCCGTCTCCAACCCCGACCGCGACCGCGACTCCAACTCCTACGCCAACCGCGACTCCAACTCCTACGCCCACTCCAACTCCTACGCCGACTCCAACTCCAACTCCAACCCCGACTCCAACGGCTACTCCAACGCCAACACCTCAAATTATTATTAATGATAGAGATGTGGCAAGCCCTTATCCTGCAACCTTTGTTGTTTCGGGAGAAAACGGAGTTATAAATAATGCCGCCGATGGGGTAGCGGTTAATTTTAGTGCTTTTACCCATGGTTCTCCGGAAGATGTGGCAATGGTTTTAGAAGGTCCAACTGGTGCGAGACTGCTTATTCAAGGTGATGCCGGTGGAATCAATCCGGTCAATAGAATCAACTATACATTGAGTGATGCAGGTTCGACACCAATTACACAAATTGGAACTTTGACTAATGGTTCGGTATATAAACCGGCAGGTTCGGGAACAGCTATTTTCCCACCACCGCTCGGTGCAGATTTTAATGTTCCTGTAAGTCGCGGAACGGCAACATTTGCCTCGACATTTGGCGGAACAAATCCAAATGGAACCTGGAAATTGTATGTGATAGACAATTTTTCATTGGGTAGCGGATATATAGAAAGTTGGTCAATTACGGTAAAAACTACTCCAACTTCACCAACACCAACACCAACACTAACGCCCACCCCTCTGCCCACACCTACCCCTACGCCGACACTAACACCC
>DAORIL010000166.1:0-11069 GCA_035438525.1 Pyrinomonadaceae bacterium | reverse complement strand
CCCACCTTTTAACAAAAAAAGTTTGCCAGAATTTTATTATTCAGCAGGGATTGGTTTTTCGCCGAATTTGCCAAATCTGGCTTTCATTCTGTTCCCAAATTTTTCTTGCATTTGTTTAGCTTTTTCACGTTGTTCAGGGGTTAAGATAGCAAATAATTGAGCTTTAGTTCTTTCCTTTTCAATAAAAAGTTTTTTCATCGTTTCGCTCTGTTCTGCTGCTAATTGATTGACCTTTCCCTCGTCAAAATTGCCGTCTGTTCCCAAAATTTTTGCAATTTCGTGATTCTGTTTCATTTGTTCCATCAATGGTTTAACAGTTTCTTTGCTTGACTCCAAAATTGCCTTTGCTTGAGTTTTTTGTTCTTCACTCAAACCAAGCTCTTTGGCGATTTTTTCAAAGATAAACGGTGGAGGAAAAGCACCTTGCCCTCTATTATGAAATCTGCCATGACCACTGCCAAAAGCAAAAATTGTTCCGACAGCCAAAATTCCCAAAGCCAAAATTGCGATACCAAACTTTTTGCGCTTAATGTGTTCCATATTAATTTCTCCAAATCTTCTAAAAATACGCGGTTTAATTCGCGTTCAATTTATTTAACGGTTTTTTCCCGATTTTGATTGTCAAGATTTGTTTGTGATTGTAGAGAAATGTAAATAAAATTTTGAGAATTTTCTAAAATAACATTTTGAATCAACAATTTAGTTAATTAAGGTTTTGAATGTAAAATTGACCTGAGAATAATAAATTGAAAATTTACATTTCTTGACGTTCGAAACATTTTAGTTAGGGTAAAATATTAAATTTGAATATGAACAAAATCTTACTTATTGACGATGACGAAGAATTATGCGAACTGGTTTCCGAATATTTATCAGTCGAGGGGTTTGAGGTTGAAGCAGTTCACGACGGGGAAACAGGGTTAAAAACAGCAGCCGAAGAAAGGCACAGCTTGATTATTTTGGATGTAATGTTGCCCAAGAAAAACGGGTTTGATGTTTTACGGGAATTACGTGAACGCTCAAAAATTCCAGTTTTAATGTTGACAGCTAAAGGCGATGATATGGAAAGAATCGTCGGTTTAGAAATTGGGGCGGACGATTATTTGCCAAAACCATTTAATCCACGAGAATTGGTTGCCAGATTAAGAGCAATTTTACGAAGAGTGCATCTCGAAGCAACTGAACTGAATAACGAAAAATTAAAAGTGGATGAAATTGAAGTTTCGGTTTCGGCACGTTCAGCAAAATGTAAGGGTGAAGAAATTCAACTTACTTCAGTCGAATTTGATTTATTGGTAATTCTCCTCAGAAATGCTGGAAATGTTGTCAAAAAAGAAGATTTAAGTTTGCAGGTGCTTGATCGAAGACTTTCACCTTTTGACCGTAGTTTGGATATGCACGTAAGTAATTTGAGGAAAAAAATAGATAATGACCGAATCAAAACAATCAGGTCAGTAGGTTATATTTACACAATTCAATGAGTTTATTTTGGAAAATTTTTCTTTGGTTTTTGTTGGCAATTGCGCTGATTACGGGTGTTTCGGTTTTTGTTTCGTGGACAACTCAAAGTGAACCCTTTACGGAACGTTGGAAAACGATGGTTGCCAATACCATGAATGTTTACACCGAAACTGCCAAACAAATTTATGATAATGAGGGACCAGCCGGGGTCCAAAAATTTTTGAAAACCATTGAGGTTTCACATCAGAATCGAGATGTTTGTCTAGCTTCTGAAAAGGTTCAGAATTGTTTTGGAGAATCAGGCGGCAAAGCTGAGGCTGCGGTTTTAAGAGCTTTAAAAAGCGATAAGATCGAATTTGAATTAGGTAATGTCGAAGAAAATTATTCAGCTAAAAAATTTACAACAGCCAAGGGCGAAAATTTCGTGGTCGTATTAAGAACTGATTTTCCGCGCGTTCCAACTCCATTCGGACCTGATTGGAAAACCAGAATTATTCGCATTTTAGCTTTGCTTTTGACAGCGGCTTTGGTTTGTTATGCTTTAGCCAGATATTTGATAAAACCGCTCCTGCTTCTTCGAAAAGCGACTAAACAATTTGCCGACGGAGATTTGGAAACTCGGAGTAAAATCAAAAGACGTGATGAAATTGGACAACTTTCGCAAGATTTTGATGAGATGGCGGCTCGCATCGAAAATTTGATTATTTCTCAAAAACAACTTAACCGTGATATTTCACACGAATTACGCTCACCATTGGCTCGAATGAATGTTGCTTTAGAACTGGCAAAACAAAAATCCCAACCCGAAACCTCCAATTTGCTGACCAGAATTGAAACCGAATCATTTCGGCTAAATGAAATGATTTCAAATATTCTAACTCTTTCCAAACTTGAAAGCGGAATTGCTGAGGTTGTAAAAACAGATGTCAATTTACAAAGGGTTTTCAAGGCAGTAGTGGACGATTCAAAATTTGAAGCTGATGGAAAAGGAAAAACTATTCAGGTTTTACATACCGATGATTGTAAAATCTTTGGTAATGAACAACTTTTACGAAGCGCAATCGAAAATGTTTTAAGAAATGCTCTCCGCTACACTAAGGATAAAGTTGAGGTTTCTTTAACTCACGCCAATGGAAAAGTAAAAATTTCGATCAGAGATTACGGCGAAGGAATTCCAGAGCCAGAATTAAAAGAGATCTTTCGCCCATTTCATCGAGTCAGTGAAGCTCGAGATCGAAAATCGGGTGGGATCGGTCTTGGCTTGTCCATCACAGAGCAAGCTGTTCATGCACATGGCGGAGTTGTTAGCGCAAAAAACACGGGCAATGGGTTATGTGTTGAAATTAGTTTGCCTTGCGAGCGTTAATAAATGATTGAACACACATTACCACAAACGCTAAGCAAAGCACTGCCATTAAAATTAACATTGCAGATGCAAAATTCAACGAAAAGTCGCTGATTTTTGAAATGATTCTGATCAATGGAACAATAAAACCAACCAGTCCGACTAAAACGGCAACATGCATTAAATGTTTGCGTAAGTTTTCTTTGGCATTTGAAAGATGTCCAAGCACCATCAAAACCAATCCGAAACCTGCGGGAATTAAGGCTGTTGGGCTGGCATTTCCTGTATATAAACCATATCCATAGCCGATAATTCCCAAGAGAATCAAAAGTCTTCCAAATAAAATTGCTGTATTAGGCATAATTTTCCTCAAAAATATTGTCCTTTCAACTTATCAAAATTCTCACAAAAGGCGAAACTCATAAATATAAAAAAAGCCGCATTCAAATGAATGCAGCTTCTAATATTTTGAAAATAGGATTTGTTTAATTACTGATTTTGGTTAAAAGCTTTGCAGCAAGATCTGCATCCAGTTGTTTCAGTTTTTGATATTGTTGTTGAGCCATGTCCTGATTTTTCATATATTTATAGACTAAACCCAATCCAAAATAAGCGGCGGAATTATTGCTGTTCAGTTTTAGCGCGGCTTGATATTCAGCCATTGCCAATGAATATTGTTTGGTGTCCAAATAAGTGTCCGCTAAATAAAGATGGGCACTTATCCAATTAGGGTCAAGTTCAACTGCTTTTTTGTAAAAGGGAATTGATTCTTCCCATTGATTATTGTTGTAAAAAGCATTTCCTAATCCAAAATAACCATCAGCAAAATTTGGTTTAAGACGAATTGTTTCCTCATAAGCAATTTTTGCTTCTGAAAACATCTTTTGCTTGAGATAAATATCACCAAGTTCTTGTTGGTTTCTATAATTATCAGGCTTTAACTGAACTGCCCGTTGAAATGCTTTAGTTGCCTCAACCAAATTATTCTTATTTTTTTGTGTAATTCCTAATTCAAAATAGGGCGAATAATTGTTTGGGTCGATTTGGATTGCTTTTTGAAAAGCTGAAATTGCTTCGTCCGAACGATTTAATAGATCAAGCGAAATTCCAAGAAAAACAAATGCTCTGGTATATTTGGGATTTATTTCGATGGCTTTTTGAAAGTAAACAAGCGCCTGGTCATATTGTTTGAGATTGTAATAACAGAACCCCAAATTGAAAAAAGCCGCATCATCTTTGGGAGTTAGTTCCACTACTTGTTTAAATGTTTCGACACATTGTTGGTATTGTTTGTTATCAATTTGGCTTAAACCTTGATGGAATAACGCTTCTTGACAAAAAGATGTAAAAACGAACGATGTTAAAATTAGTATAAATGTTAAATGTAATTTGTTCATAATAATTGCTCCTCCGAACAGTTACGCAATGTTTTTTTTGAGGAGGGCTCAAAAAAAACTCCTGATTTTAAAATTCAAAATTAAAAACAGATTTTTCCGATCCAGGTTTTTTTGGTAAGCTAATTGCCAAATAAACCTTAAATTTAAGAAAAATATGCGAAAAATTACGTTTTGGCAACGACTTCGTTACCATTTTGACAATAGTTTATCCGGCGGAACTGCATCACTAATTGGTTGGTTAGCAGTTATTACTTTGGCAATGGTTTTATTAGCAACCTCAATTTTGGTTTTAATGAAATGGGGACCCGCAACAGGTGAACCTGAAGAATCTGCACAGGTTCAAGAATTAAAAAAAGATGATTCGGCAACCGAAGACAAAGATTCTGCGAAACCCGATGAAAACAAGGTTGAAAAAGGAGACACTCCAAAAGCCGAGGAGAAAAAAGGGTTTAGTTTTCTCGAAGGTTTCTGGCAATCCCTGATGCGATCGATGGATGCGGGAACTGTCGCGGGTGACCCCGCAGAGGATAATGGCAATGGATGGGCTTTTCGGATTTGGGGTTTGTTCGTTACTTTTGGCGGAATCTTCATTTTGAGCAGTTTAATTGGTATTTTAACCAGTGGTTTGGAAGGCAAATTAGAAGAATTACGCAAAGGAAAATCATTTGTTTGCGAGGAAAATCATACTCTGATTTTAGGTTGGTCACCGCGTATTTTTCGGGTAATTTCGGAACTCTCGGTCGCGAATGCCAATGCAAATAAACCGCGTGTTGTAATTTTGGCAGATAAAGACAAAATTGAAATGGAGGACGAAATTCGCGGAAAAATCGAAGATACAGGAAGAACAAAAGTGGTTTGCCGTTCCGGAAGTCCGATTGATTTAGATGATTTGGAAATCGTCAATCCGCACGCGACCAAATCAATTATTATCCTATCGCCCGAGGAGTTTTCAGATCCTGATTCGCAGGTCATCAAAATGATCTTGGCAATTACCAACAATCCGAATCGCCGTCCCGAACCCTATCACATTGTTGCTGAATTACGGGATGGAAAAAATATTGATGTTGCAAAAATGGTTGGAAAAGATGAGGTTGAAATCGTTTTGCCCAGCGAATTAGTTTCCCGGATCACGGTTCAAACTTCCCGACAAACGGGTTTAAGCGTTGTTTATAAAGAATTACTGGATTTTGGCGGCGACGAAATTTATTTCAAAAGCGAACCTGATGTAGTTGGGAAAACCTTTGGCGAATCACTAGCAAGATTCGAGGATTCCTGTCTAATTGGAATCCGTTCCAATGGGGTAACAAAACTTAATCCGCCAATGGAAACTACCATAAAATCCGGGGATTCAATAGTTTCCATTGCTGCGGATGATGATCGAATTCGTTTCAATGGTAAGTCAAGTGTCAACGAGGCAGCAATTGTATCTAACAAACCTCGAAAGGCTGAAAAAGAAAGAAATCTGGTTTTAGGATGGAATCATAAGGGAGAAACTATTGTCCGCGAAATGGATAATTATGTGTCCAAAGGTTCTGAATTAACCGTAGTTTCCGAACTTTCAGAAACCAAAGAATTGGTGGAACAGATTGCTTCTGAGATGAAAAACCTGAAAGTAAGTTTTCAACTAGGAGATACAGCCGACCGTAAATTGTTAGACGCTTTGGGTTTAACCTCCTATCAACATATAATTTTGTTGTGTTACGGAGACAATATGGAAATCCAGGAAGCAGATTCTAAAACCTTGATGACCCTCCTTCATTTACGCGACATTGAATCTAAAAAGGGCGAAGCTTACAGCATCGTTTCGGAAATGCTGGACGTTAAAAATCGGGCATTAGCCGAAGTTGCCAAAGCTGATGATTTTGTTGTCAGCGATGAGTTGGCAGGATTGTTATTGACCCAAGTGGCTGAAAATAAAGAGCTTGGCAAAGTATTTGATGATTTGTTTGATGCTGCTGGGGCGGAAATTTATTTAAAACCTGCGACCGATTATGTTTGGGCGGATTCTCCGGTTAATTTTTATACTATTTTGGAAGCTGCTAAACGTCGAAATGAAACTGCAATTGGGTATCGGATTGTGGCAGAAGCAAATGATGCAGAAAAAGCATACGGTGTCCGAGTCAATCCGCCAAAGTCTGGCAATATTACATTTACTTTGGAAGATAAAGTAATTGTTCTGGCGGAAAGTTAGAAGAAAACTGAATTAACTGTAAAAGTGGATATTGAATTACCAAAATCGGTCAATTTGAAAGATGTTTTGTAACGCAAAGACCACAAAGGTAACGTAAAAGTAACGAAGGATTTTAATTTTTTTTGCGATACCTTTGGTATCCTTTGTGATACTTTGCGTTGCCTTACTTCCCGGAATTTGGTAAATATTCTCCAAAACTAATTCCAAAAAAATAAATTAAACAAAAAATACGAAGCTTCATTTTTCTATTCGGAAAAAAAATCGTAAAATCAAAAGTAATAAGCAGTTCTTATGATGAAATAATTTTGGAGATATATTTAACAGATGAAGATTGGATTACCAAAAGAAATAAAAGATAACGAATATCGAGTGGGACTTACGCCCGCAGGTGTAAATGCTTTAGTAACAGCCGGACATACAGTTTATGTGCAAAAATCGGCTGGTGAAGGCTCAGGTTTTGCTGATGAACAATATGTCAAAGCCGGTGGGGAAATTTTAGAAACCGCTGATAATGTTTGGGAAGCCGGAGATATGATTGTCAAGGTCAAAGAGCCGATTGCTCCTGAATATCCGCGGATGCGTGAAAATCAATTGCTTTTCACCTATTTACACCTCGCCCCTGAATTTGAATTGACTAAACAACTTTTGGAAAGAAAAGTAACGGGCGTGGCTTATGAAACCGTGACGGATAAGTTTAATCGCCTCCCGCTTTTGATTCCAATGTCGGAAGTTGCCGGCAGAATGTCCGTTCAAGTTGGTGCAACTTATTTGGAAAAAATGAATGGTGGCAAAGGAATTTTGCTTGGAGGTGTTCCGGGAGTTCCTGCGGCAAATGTAGTTATCCTTGGTGGCGGAATTGTTGGAACCGAAGCGGCAAAAATGGCAGTTGGGTTGGGCGCACATGTTACAATAATTGATATTAACCTAGACCGTTTACGTCAATTGGATGATATTTTCCTGTCAAAAGTTCAGACTTTGGCATCAAGCAGATATCAAATTCACGAAGCAATTTCACATGCTGATTTGGTAATTGGTGGAGTTCTCGTTGTTGGTGCTGCTGCGCCAAAACTTGTCACGAGAGATATGCTCAAAGATGTTCCGAACGGGTCTGTCTTAGTTGATGTCGCCGTTGACCAAGGCGGATGTTTTGAAACAACCCACGCTACAACTCATTCAAATCCAACTTTTTACGAAGAAGGCGTGTTGCATTATTGTGTTGCAAATATGCCGGGTGCAGTTCCAAGAACTTCAACCTTTGCTTTGACTAACGCAACTTTGCCATATGCACTTGCTTTAGCTAATAAAGGTTTTGAAAAAGCGGTTTCGGAAGATGCAGGTTTGAAAGAAGGCGTTAATACCTATCAAGGAAAACTTACTTACGAAGCTGTCGCAACTTCGCAAGGTTTAACTTATACTCCGTTTGAACTGTAAGAAATTGAAGAAGCTATTGAATTTGGAGAAGTTTAGGAAATTAGATAGACTTTTCTACTTCAAATTAAATTTAACATGAAATTTAGTTCCGCAAGTTTGAAGATCATAACAGTTATTTACATCCTCATTCTTGCGGCAATTATTTTTGTAGCAGATAGAAATAGCACCAAATATTTGTTGAATTTTATCGGGAATATCCCGTATGGCGACAAACTTGGGCATTTCTTTCTGATGGGTTTCTTTTCGTTCTTTTTGAATCTATCTCTAAGTTGTCGTAAAATTTGGCGAATTTTATGGGGAAGTTTGATTGTGGCTATTGTAGTCACGGTTGAGGAAATATCTCAGCTTTTTATTCGTGGTCGAACATTCGACTGGACGGATTTAATTGCCGATTTCCTAGGAATTTTTATAATGGGCGAGTTTGCAAAGTTAATTTACTTGAAGTTCTTTGCGGGCGATAAGAGTTGAAATAGTTTGGAGTAAAACTTCCTTAATATTATTTTCTTTTAAGAGATAGGCATCAGCGAATTCTAATTCTCCATCTTGCTCAAAGCCACTTAAAAGTATTAAAGGAGTATTTTGATAAGTCGGATTTTGCCGTAAAATACGGAAAAGATCGTAACCGGTTAAATTGGGCATCATGGCATCAGCCACAACAGCATCGAAATTAATTTCTGATGCTGCCTTTAATGCCTCCAATCCGTCGTTGGTTGTCAGAACTTCAAAATTTGCACGTTGGAGTATTATTTCTATAAAACGTCTAACTGAATTGTTGTCTTCGGCAACCAGAATTCTTCGGGGGGGAGATTCGTGATTTGTGGGGTTGATATTATCAAACATAAAGCATCTCCGCTGTTTTAAACTTGTTTAGTTTTTTACAAAAAACATAAACACAATTATAAGCATAAAGAAGTTAATGTCATTTTGTCAATAATTTAGTTTTATTCGAAAGAATAATAAATCATTTAAAAATAATGTATGAATTCGCTGTAACTCCAGCAATTACACAACTTCGCCGACCGGGTGTTTTAATTACCGAAGTAACTCCAATGAGTTTGGCGGAAGAGTTGGAACTTGCCCCAAATGATCGGATCGTCCGGGTGAACGGTCGGTTGGTGCGCGATTATTTAGATTTTCGGTTTCAAACAGCAGGCGAAACCGAAATGACGTTGCTGGTAAAAAAATCTAATGGCGAGTCCTGGGAGTTAGAAATTGAGCGCGAAGAAGGCGAAGATTTTGGTTTGATGTTTGAACAAATAGTTCCGCGTCAATGTGCCAACGAATGCCTTTTTTGCTTTTGCAAGGGTAATCCCGAAGACGCAAGACCATCGCTTTTTGTTCGAGATGAAGATATTCGTTTGTCATTTCTTTATGGTAATTACACAACTCTAAGTTCAATAACTGATGATGAAATGAAACGGATAATCGAGCAGCGCCTTACACCTCAATATGTTTCTGTTCATGCTACGGATTTGAAAACTAGGGCATATTTGTTAGGAGTTGACGAAAAACGAGCCGATATTTCGGGTAAATTGAAAACTTTACTTGAGAACAACATCGAAATTCATGCGCAGGTAGTTTTATGTCCAACAATTAACGATGGCTCAATTTTAGAAAAAACTTTACGGGATTTGGCTAAACATTATCCTAAGGTTGTTTCTACAGCCATTGTTCCGGTCGCTCTGACCCGTTACAACACGGATGAAAGATTGACCAAGGTTACCCCCGAATTTTGTCAACAAACAATCAAACAGGTCGAAAAATTACAAAAAGAATTTCGGCAAACTTTAGGTGTTACCTTTGCCTTTCTAGGGGATGAAATTTATCTCAAAGCAGGTTTTCCAATTCCCAGCCGTCGCCATTATGGGAATTACCCACAAATTGAAGATGGAGTAGGAATGATTCGGTCATTTTTAAATTCATTTGAAGGTTTATTGAGGAAAATTCACCGCAAAGACACAGAAACGCAGAGTTTTACTAAAAATATTAGAACGCACAAATTAGCAATTACACCAAAAATTCCAAATTCTTTAACCAAAATTCTAAATCCAAAATCTCTCAACGGCACAATCTTAACCGGCGAAATGTTTGCCCCGATTTTGCGGGAACAAATTGAAAAATTGAATAAGTTAACTGGTTCAACACTTCGGGTTTTGCCGGTTCCTAACACCTATTTTGGCGGTGATGTTTCGGTTGCAGGACTTTTGACCGGGCAAGATTATTTAGCAGTTAAGGATAAAATTGAAGGGGATTTTGTCATTATCCCAAAACATACTATCAAATCCGATGAGCCGATCTTATTGGATGGAATGAAGTTTGAGGATTTAAAAGCACAATTCGAGGTGCCAATTTATGATTTAGACTTAAACGGTTTAATCCAATTATTTGCAAATAGTTAAAGCTATCTAAAATGGTTTTCGAACATAGTTTTGAGTTGTGTGACACCATTTAAAATCTCCGTTGCATTAACACCCGTATATCCCATTAATAAACCCTCAGGAACTTTTACATTTGAACAGTAAAAAGAAACAGGGGGTGTATAAACTCCATATTCCAAAGCCTTTTGAGCCACTTGGTTATCAATCAAATTGTTTTTTAACCAGGCAACAAGATGCATTCCAGCAGGATCGGTTTTGACTTCCAAAAACTCACTTAAATTTTCATTTATTGCATTAATTAAAATCTTTTGCCTTTCGCCATAAAGCTGACGCATTCGGCGAATGTGCCGCCCGAAATGTCCCTCGCGAATAAAATCAGTCAAGACAATTTGTTCAATCATCGGAGCATGGTTGGAAATAAAGGAGAGCATTTTAGTAAAATATGCTATCAAATCAGGTGGAACAACCAAATAACCCAAACGCAATGAAGGAAATAGCACTTTACTAAAGGTTCCAAGATAAATCACTCGGTTGTCCGTATCCAAACCGTGGAGCGCCATCAATGGTTTACCTTCATATCGGAATTCACTATCGTAATCGTCCTCAACGATCCATGCGGAATTTTGGTTTGCCCATTCCAACAATTCTAAACGGCGTGAAAGGCTCATCACCACGCCAAGTGGAAATTGGTGCGAAGGCGTAACATATGCAAGTCGAATCTTATTTGGCAACTGTTTGCCGAATTTGACATTAAGCCCTTCGGAATCGACCGGAATGTGAATCAATTTGGCCCCGGCACCAAGAAATGCGCCTTTTGCTCCGATGTAATTGGGGTCTTCCATCCAAACAGAATCACCAACATCCAA
>DAORIL010000165.1:0-11090 GCA_035438525.1 Pyrinomonadaceae bacterium | reverse complement strand
TAAGTGAAAAATCGCGGCAATCATTGCAGCTTTTAATGGATTTAGGAAAACGTGAGTTTGGCGAAATCAACAAAAAAACTAAAGAAGTAGAAGAACTGTCAAAGATAAAAATGATTGACAGATATGGCGAATTTCAGATGAATAAAATTCTGGAAAGCAAAGAGATCAGCAGTAATCGAATATCTTTTTCGTATCCGGCGGACATCAATCACACATTTCTTTTACGCTCAGTCTTTTGGGATAGACGCGAAAATTTAATCTGGCAGCGGGAAACGATCTACGCTTTTCAATTGGTAAATTTTAAGAATAATATTGCCACAATTATTTGGAAGAAAATCAATTCTAAATGGGTTTGATTTAAATTGGCGAATCCGAAAACTTCAATGTGATTTTGAAAGTGAAATTAAAAACAATGTATCAGCCCCCTATAATATTTTTGAGGTAAATTAAATGAAAAATGCGTCTTTTAGGTGGTTTATTTTGTTATTGGCTTTTAGTAACACTCTTTTTCTTCAGGCTCAGGTCTCTGATGAAAAACGAATGCGGGATGAAGAAAAGCTGCGACAAGATACTCAAAGAGCAAGTGAAAAGCAACAAATTGACCGTATTCAAGGGGGTGAAAATAGCAGAACTTTAGAAAGAACTACAGATAGAATAGACTGGGATTCTCTTAACAGAAAATTAGATAATATAAAATCGGCAGAGAGAGAAAGAAAGGAATTGGAAAAATTCCGTTCTCCAGATACTAAAGATATTGCAAAATACAGCGAATTTCTCAAGCAAAAGAATACAGGGATCGGTAAATTACTAAGTCTCAAAGATTGTGGGAACTCCAACGTGGTTAACATTAATCAAGACGATTGTTTTTTTAGAATTCCGGCTTTAACTTATTATTCTTTTCGAGATCCTCAGTATTATGTTGCTTTAGCGGATTTAAAATATGAAAACCAAAATCTATTGGTTGGCTTTGAAGAGTTAAATTTTGGGATGATTGGAGAATTAGGTGATATATCACTCGATTCATTGAATAAAGAGACGCCGGAAGTAGTAATTTTGCGAAAAATGTCAATACCGAAAAAACGGGATCAGCTTCAAGCCGGGAAGAAGGAAATCACGAAAGGAATTGAGGTCAATGGCAAAATGTTTTTTGACCATTTAGATATTCATAGTAATCAAACCTACCTTTTACGTTCATACAACTATCGAATTCAAAGAGATTTTGATTATTTAAGCCGAATTGAAAGAGATTATAATTATTTAAATAGTGAAATTGACGTAATTGTAGCTTTTAGGATTGTTAGGGTGGATGAAAATAATGATTTAACGATAGTTTGGAAAAGATTGTATAAAGGAGACACACGTCAAATATAAAAAAACAAAGGGGTTTTAATCCTCAAAATTTATTAAAGGTGGTTTCAAATGAAAAAGAATTTCTTCAAGTGTTTTATTTTATTCTTTATTATTGCTAATGTCCTCTTGGTTCACGCCCAAGTTTATGAGCAAGGAAACCCTCAATCCGAAGCGGCTAGAAAAGAGAATGAAAGGCAGAGAGAGTTACAAAAAACGGTAATGGGGAAGAACCAGCCCACTTTGAGGGAATTAGGTGATAAACCTCGCCCAAATTCCCCGGTTACCACGCCGTTGTTGTCACCGGATGAGCAGGCAAAGCTAAATGCCGACCGTTCTCCGAACTCTGAAGATTTAATTAAATATAGCGAATTTCTCAAGCAAAAGAAGACTGGAATATTTAGATTGTTTCCTGATTTAGGTTGCGAAAAAGTTTTAGGGATAGTCAGAGTTGATGGAGATTGTGCTAATGCTGTTATAAATAGTTGGTCGTATTCATTTCAAAAAGTAGATTACGGAGAGGGAGATGTCAGACTAAAAGATGGAAGTTTATTTACGGATAGTTATTTATCTCAAAACATAGTTGTTGGTTTGGGCGATATGTCCTTAGAAAATGTTTCACTGGGACTAGATCAAGCCAAATTTTTACTTGATTTTAAACCTGAAACAAAGAGCAAAAAAGCCAAAGAACAGTTCTGGCAGATCTCAAAAAAGATAACTTTCAACAATTTTACTTATGGCAAGGTTATTAGAACGGACGCAAATACAACTTTTTTGATGCGGATAATTGCCTATCATCTCAGCACTACTAGATTTCCAGAATCTTTTAATAAAAAAAGACGCGATAAAATAATTGCCTTTCGGATTATCAGAAAAGATTCCGATGACAGCATCACTATTTTATGGAAAGAATTAGCCGATAAAAAATCACCTAAGCTAGAGTTTGAAAGAGATGAGAAAACAACTGATTTGAAAGAGAAATAAGATGTAAAAACGAAAGCATTATCATTTTATGGAAAAAAATGAGGGAAGAAACTGCACCAAAATTTGATAAATAAGACGAGGCAGCTGAAATCTTAACGGTTTTAGCTAAATAGATGATATAAATATGATACAAGAGTGATTAATGTGATTTTGAAGTTGAATTAAAATAACAAGGATAAAATGTTATGAGGCTGTTGTTTAAGTTGTGGCTAATTTGCGCAATCCAAATAGTTGGATTGGCTCAGGTTCCAAATCCGACTCCTCCACGACCGATCACGCGGACCGATTCTCAACAGCAAAGACAAATAAACAACGAGCAGCGAAAACAACAGCGCGATACTCCGTTGGAAGACATTAGGAAAGTAACTGACATCCCGCTGCCTCAAACTGTCGTTCCGATGTCATCTATTGTCAAATCAAACCGTTCCGCTGAACAATTTCAAAGACTTTTGCCGGATGCCCAAGATCTAGAAAAATACAACAATCTTTTGAGATCAAAGAAAAGCGGAATATTTAAGTTATTTCCCGATTTTAATTGTGATTCCAAAAATATAGTGAATGTCGGGGAAGATTGTGAAAATAGTATTCCTTTTTCCTGGTCGTATTCGTTTTTAAGAAAAGATTACGGTGATGGTGATTTTTTTGATCTGAGATTCAAGAGTGAAAGAATTGTAGTTGATGGATTTCTGACTCAAAATATCGCAGTTGCCATAGGAGATATTCCAATAGAATCAGTCACGCTTGAAACAAGCGGTATGAAGTTTCTTTTAGAATTTCAGCCCAAAGTTCAGGAAAAAGAACAACAAGAACAGTTCTGGCAAATTGCCAAAAAAATAACGGCAGATAGTTTTAGTTATACCAAAGTAATAGCTCCGCAGGAAAATATGACCTATTTACTGCGCATCGTTGCGTATCGGATCAGTTATGGCAATACTTTGGATATTGAAAGGGACGGACCCAAATCTGCCCAAGAAAATCGTTTGCTGTTTATCAGCTATGACAAAACGAGACGCGACAAAATAATTGCTTTTCGAATAATAAGAAAAAATCCTGACGGAAGTCTGACCATTGTTTGGAATGAATTGGCGGATAAAAAATCACCAACGCTGAAATTTGGAAAACCCGAAAAATTAAACGGAGTCGCTAATAGTAAAAAACCATAATTGGGAGTGGTTGGAATGCTGTGGGTAAGAAATTAGGAGTTTTTTGAGGTGGAGTTTTTATGAAAAGTGTAACGATTATTAGTTTACTGATTATTAACTTTTTTGTTTTTTCAACGTTTGCCCAAGATCAAAACTCTGGAAATATGATGTCGTCTGCCGAACAAAGTAGAGAAAGAACCGAAAGAGAAATGGCAATGAAGGCGGAAGGTGAAAGAAAACAACAAGAGTTTGAAAGATTGAGAAATATTAGCAACTCTCCCGTGGTGGCTAATCCCATCAGAACCAATCGTGAGGTGTTAAATCCACAGGCAGCTATTAAGGAGCAAGAAAAATTATTACGTCCAAATATAGAAGACTCGGTAAAATATTCTACCTTTTTAAAAACTCAGCACACAGGTTTAATTAAACTTTCTTCTGATTTTGACTGTTTTGAAAAAAATGTAATCCGGATTAGCGGTCTCTGTGAAAAAATTATCCCGATAGGTAGTCTATATTCATTTCGTAAGGCAAGCCATGCAAGTGGTATTTCTAATGACCTTAGATTAAACAATAATCAATTTTCCTCTATCGGAATTCTTTCAAATGGAATTATTGTCTCACTAGGAGATGTTTCGATCGAAAATATTTCGTTGAGCAGCGATGGCGTGAAATTCTTAACTGATTTTTTGCCGGCAAAGGAAAATAAGGAGATTTTAGCCATTTCCAAGGATTTAGCGAACGGTCTCAAAAACGGGAATTACTATTACTCAAATAGTGTAAATGCGGCAGAAAATACAACATATGCAATCCGGGTGATTGCTTATCGCGGCAAAATTCAATGGAAAACTCCTGATTTGAGCCGTTCAATTAATATTCTCAATGGTGATGAACGGATTGATGTAATTGTGGTTTTTCGAATTGTTAGAAAAGATGAAGACGGAACTATTACACTGCTTTGGAAAGAGTTACAACGAAAAGATTCGCCCAAAATAGAACTTTCAAAAGAAGAGCAGGAGCAGTATTTTTTGAGGAAATAGAGAACTCATTGGGTGATATTGAGTTCAATTGATGTTTAGGAGCGGAGAATGAAGTTTTTAGGTTGTTTAGCAATTATTTTCTGTTTTTTCAACAATTACCTCGCACAATCAGGAATAGCAGATCGGTATCCCCAAAGAAACAATTATTTTGATTATGCGAATGTCTTGTATCGAAAGCCGACCGAAAAAGAGTTAAAACTAGTTGAAGTAGATGCCGAACTGATTGAGGAATATAAGGAATTTTTGGCAAATGATAAGATGGGGATCTTTCGATTGATGCCCGATTTTGGGTGTAATGATAATAAAAACATCATTGTTGCTAAAGAAGAATGTCAAAAATATTCGATGCCCGGAACAGGCTCAGCGTATTCTTTTCGTAAAAATACCTATCGTCTCTGGCGATTGGCTGATTTAACCTATAAAAACGGCGTATTCTTTTCAGGAAGTAAATATACTCAAGGTATTATTGGCGTTTTGGGCGATGTGGGTTTGGATGACATTTCACTTAATTCGATTGGGGCAAAACAATTAAGGGAATTTGTTCCGGTTGCTGATTATAAAGAAATTGAGCAACAATACAAAAAACTTGAGCGTGGCGTAATTGTCAATGGAGTTTTATTTTCAACCAAACTAAAAATCAAAGAAAATACAAGTTATATTTTACGTTCGATTGCCTATCGAGGTAAATCCTATACAGCAGTTGCCCCGCATATTACCTATGATGAATTTGAATTTGATAAAAGATTTGATATTTTGATTGCATTTCGGGTCTTGAAAATGGAAAAAGATGGAAGTGTAATCATTTTATGGAAAGAATTGGAGAGAAAAGAATCTCCTAAACTTAAGTTTCCGATGGAAAAGTGAAAACTAATTGGTTTTGGGGAAATTAATTTATCCCGCCAAGTTGACCAAGGCTGCTTTTATTAGATGCAATAAAATCCAATAATTACACTTAGTATTAAATATTCTAACTGGTTTGATTTGAAGACACTAATAGAATAATTTAGCAGAAACAAACAAATTAGATTTAATATTAAAAGTTAAACAAGCAAGGAAATTGTAAATCTATGAAAAATACAGGTGTAAAAAAGACCCTATTTTATATTGTGACAATTAGTTTTACTACAATTCTTGCTTTTGGGCAGGGCGAATCCGACCGATTTTTTGATGAAAGTATTCGGCGGCAAGTCCAAGGAGATGACAATAACAGGGTTTATAAACCGCAGCCTCAACCTAAAAACGTTAGTCCGTCATTGAGCAAAGAGGGTAAAGCCTTATTGACTCCTGCTGAGAAAGATTATGCAGATTACAAACAATTCCTAAAAAAATCAAAGACCGGGATTGCCAAAATTTTTCCTGACATTGGTTGTAATAGGTTTTTAGTTGACGCTAATGATCAAAGATGTGTCCAAGCAGCTCAGATGTTTGGACAGGGAGCCTATTATTCATTCAGAAAGAAAAATAACAACGATGCCTCATGGTTTGATATTTATTTTGCCGATGGAAAGTTTTCTGTTATAAAGTCAGCGGAAACACTTGGTTTTTGGGCTGATTTAGGAGATTTACCAATAGAATCTCTGGAGAAAACATCTCCTGAACTGGTTAAGTTACGAGAATATCAATTGCCTCAAACTGAATTTGACTTAAAGTCTGAAAAATCTAAATTTGAAAATGTAGCTAGTAATGGAAATCAATTTTTGACAGCAAAGATCAAGGTTAAATTAAACACAACCTACGGATTGAGATTAAGTTTTTGGACAAGTCAATATAATGGCGGTGAAGATACTGATTTGTTGATTGTGTTGCGGGTCATTCGCGAAAACGAAGATGGCAGTGTTACTTTTATTTGGCGCGAGTTACAACGAAAAGAAACTTCTAAATTAAAATAAGTTTGGCGGAGTAATTATGAGAATTAATTTTATTATAAATTGGGTTGTTTGTCTGGTTTTTTCAATGCTGTCGGTTTTTTCTCAAGCCCCTGATTCTCTTTTGCCAAAAACTCCAAATCCAAATCCGGTAAATCAGGAACAACCCAACCAAGAACGGCGAAGTCAATATGGGCGCAAGTCAGATAATCAAATTTCTAACTCTGGAGTCAGAAGTTTCTTTCCTTTTAAAGCTAAACGAACCAAAGATCAGGAAAAACGCCTTAAGCCAAATGCCGAAGATGTCGCTAGATTCGCAGATTTTCTCAAACAACCGAAAACAGGTATTTTCCGTTTGGTTAATGACCTCGATTGCGAGTCAAATGTTTATGTGATTAGGGCTGATGAAGCGTGCAGTAACACAATTCCGGGCGGTTCTTATTATTCGTTCCGAGAAAAAGGATATACAACAGCTTATCTTGCTGACATTCGTTTCAAACAGGGGTTGCTTATTTCCGATGGGATTCTTTCACAAAATATTTTAGTTAGATTAGGAGATATTCCCTTAGACAATCTTAGTCTGGAAAGCGAAGGAATAAAGTATTTAGCTGAGTTTGTTCCTGAAAAAATCAACACAACTGCGACCAAACAGTTTATGGAAATAGTTAAAGGCGTGAAAGTTGGGAAGCATGAATATCGCAAAGTTATTCCAGCGTTTGAAAATACGACCTACGCAATGCGTGCAATCGCCTATCGCGGAAGTGTTTATCGCAGTTTTCGCGGTTGGTTTTATAATCTTTTGGATGGTGATAAACGCGCCGATTTAATTGTTGTCTTTCGGGTTATCAGAAAGGATACGGATGGTAGCGTCACCTTGCTCTGGAAAGAACTGGATCGTAAAAAAGCTCCTAAAATTGAATACGAAAAGAAAAAGAAAAATTCCCCACCACCTGCGCCATACATCACAAATCGAACTGTAGCGGAAAACTGAGATTTTATGTTATTACAAAACAAAGTAGCTGTTATTACAGGCGGAACTAAAGGAATCGGACGTGCAATTGCTGAATCTCTTTTACGCGAGGGGGCAAAGGTTTTTATCTGTGGACGAGACAAAATTCAATTAAAACGCGTGTTGGAACAACTTTCGCCTCTTGGTAAAGTCGAAGGCGAAGTTTGTGATGTCCGCAGTGCATCCCAGGTCGAAGTGATGTTGAATGAGTGTGTGCGACTATTCGACGGAATTGATATTCTGGTCAATAATGCCGGAGTAGGACTTTTTGGTAAAACGGTTGTAGAAACCTCTCCCGAAGATTTTGAATGGGTCTTGCAAACCAATCTTTTCGGCGTTTTTTATACCTGTCATTATGCAATTCCATTTATGAAGACACGAAATGGAGGACATATTATCAACATTTCATCTCTGGCGGGACAAAACGCGCATCCGCAAATGGCAGCCTATAACGCTTCAAAATTTGGACTGAACGGATTAACTGAGGCGTTAATGCAAGAAGTTCGGCAAGACAATATCAAGGTTAGTTTAATTTGTCCGGGTTCGGTCAATACTGAATTTGGGAACAAAGAAATTACTGATGAAAAAGCGTGGCAAACCCATCCCGAAGATATTGCTCAAGTTGTTATTGAATTACTCAACCAAAAATCCAATGTGATTTCGAGTAAAATAGAAATTCGTCCTAGTTGCCCCCCAAAAAAGTAAAGAGGCAAAAATATGATCCAGAAACTCTCAACCCTAATGATTTTGTTAGTAGTTATTTCGTCCGTTCAAGGACAAGGAAATCCAACTGACTCAGAAAAGCAAGAGCTTTTAAAAATGAATCAAGAAGTGGTGCGGCTTTTCAATGAAAAGAAATACAGTGAAGCCATCCCGATTGCCAAAAAAGTAATCGAATCAACTGAGAAAAAATATGGTTCCGGAACTATTGAATTAGCAAAGGCTTATAGTAATTTGGGTTATGTATTCTATGCTTTGGACGAATATAAATCTGCGGAAAACGCATTCGATAAAGCTGTCAAAATCTATAAAAAACTACCTAATCCAGGAAACAAAGAAAATGAAGATTTAGCCAAGATTTTAGAAACTGCAGCCATTAGTAAACAAAAAAGGGATTTTAATTTTGCTGAACCCGATTTAGAAGCTGCCGCATTATGGCGGGAAAAGGTAAGCGGGGTAGATGCCAAAGAATTGGTGACCACCTATTTTCTTTTAGGCGATATTAGCTACTGGAAAAAAGATTACAAAAAATCTGCCGAAAGATATTACAAAGTTTTAGACCTCATTGAAAAAAATAAAAGTGTCAGCAAGGAAGATGCGAACATGGCATATTCGCGTTGTCGTTGTTCCTATGTTAAGGCGGGAAAAGATGCGGAATTAGACGAGTTGTGGTCGAAATATAAGGATAATATTATTCCGCAAATGCCTTCCGATTTAATTGGAGTAAATGGCGGGATAGTTAATGGAAAAGCGATTAATTTGTTTAAACCGCCTTATCCTCAAGAAGCCAAAGCTTCGCGAGCATCCGGAACAGTTAGAGTAGAAGTTTTAATCAGTAAAACAGGAAAAATTTTATCTGCTTGTAGTCGGGATAAAGACAAAGTTCATTCAGCACTAATAGAATCAGCAGAAATTGCTGCCTATAACTCAACGTTTCAGCCAACCACAATAGGCGGAACCGTTGTTAACGTGACCGGGGTAATAGTTTATAATTTTACAGCACGTTAAATATTGACCAATTGCTTAATATTTTCAATCAAAACCCATTCTTCAAATGGTTTTGTCAGATACTCCGAAACGCCTAGATCAAATGCCTTGCGTCGATGCTTTTCGCTGGAGCGCGAGGTTATCATTATTACCGGAATTGAGCGCAGATTTTCCTGCCGTTTGAGCGAAGCCAGAAATTCATAACCGTCCATTTTTGGCATTTCCACGTCCGTCAAAATAATGTCGGGCAGTTCCTGGAAACTTTGAATAACCTCCAATGCTTCGAGTCCGTCACGCGCCAGAATTGGCTGCCATCCGGCATTTTTGACCAGATTTGAATTGATTTGACGAACGCTCGGACTGTCATCAACGATTAAAACTGAAATTTCGGATTTTGCTTTAATTGGAAGAGGTTTAACCTTTTCTGTTGAATTTGGTTTGCGTTTGAGTAGGTGAATTAAATCCAGAACGGGAACAATACTGCCATCGCCCAAAATAGTTGCGCCAATGATGTCGGGAACATTTCGCAGTAAATTGCCGAGCGGTTTAATAACGACCTCTTCAGGTTTAATGATTTGGTCAACTAATAAAGCGCAAGGTTTATCAGGTGTTTCGAGCAACAACAAGGAAATTCTGTTGTTCGGAGTTTTGGCGGAAACAGGAACTTTGATGAGTTCATTAAAGTGAAAGAATTTATAGCTTTTTCCTTCGCGGACGATTTTTTTCTCATGAATTATCGTCTCAAGCTCATTTGGTGAAACTTCGACAACTTGTTTAACCAATTTGAGCGGGAAAGCAAAAGTTTGCTGATTGGATTTGACCAAAAGAACCCGTGTAACTGCCAAAGACATCGGCAATCGAACGGTAAAGGTTGTTCCTTTTTGCGGTTCGGACGAAATAAAAATATCTCCGTTGCGGCGGCTGATGATCGATTTGACGATATTCATTCCAACTCCGCGACCGGAAATTTCATTAACATCTTCGGCAGTTGAAAGTCCGGGCAAAAAGATGAGCGAAAATGCCTCTTCATCTGACATTTTCTTGGCTTCTTTCGGTGTAATAAATCGCAGACGAACCGCTTCCTCTTTGAGTGAATTCGGAGAAATACCGCGTCCATCATCCGAAATCGCGAAAACGATATGAGTTCCTTCGCTGTAAGCCTTAAGTGTGACAGTTCCTTTTTCGGATTTGCCCAACAATTTGCGGGTTTCCGGCGGCTCGATTCCATGAGCAACAGCATTTCTCAAGAGATGAATGAGCGGTTCAACAAATGCATCTAAAATCTGCGTGTCAATTTCGATGTTTTCGTTCTCAATATTGAGTTCGACCAATTTCTTTTCATCAGATGCCGTGACCCGAATCGCTCTTTGCAGACGCATCGAAATTGAACTCAATGAAACCATCCTTAACCGCAGAAGATTTTCCTGCATTTCATCAATTAAATGCCGTTGGCTTTCAAATAATAGACCGAGATTACTGAGAATATTTTCAAGATCATTGTGAATTGCCGAGGTATCACCTGTGGTTTCGATTAATTCGCGAGTGGTTTGGTGAAATTCGGTATATTGATCAAATTCGAGTAAATCAAATTCACTTAACTTATTGTTAGTAAAATTTTTAGCTGTTTGTTTATTAAAACTGAATGACGGCAAACTGAAATCACTATTTCCGAGGGCGCGGGCTTCAAAATCAACCTCAAGTTTGTTGGTTGAACGCCGTAGACGATTATTAGTGTGTTTCAGTTCCTGGATTTGTTGCTCAAGTTCAAATAATCTTTGCTCAAAAATTGAACGGGAGATAACCATTTCGCTGACGGCTTTGACCAAATCATCAAGTCGTTCGATTGATGCCCGAATAACCGTGCGATTATTATTAATGGCGAATTGGGCAGGGGTTACCGCCGTTTGGGCGCTCTCATCCTAATTGGTTGCTGAATCGGATAGGACAAGTTCTACCTGAGACGTGGTAATTACTTCGGCAGCCAGTTCGGACTCGGAAA
>DAORIL010000164.1:0-11094 GCA_035438525.1 Pyrinomonadaceae bacterium | reverse complement strand
CTCCGTTTTTTCGGCGAATTCCGGCAGGTTGGAAGCCACCGTTTCCTTCAGTATTCAGCAATCCGTCATTTTTGTTATAGGCAATGCTGTCTATCTTTTTGATTTTACCATCGGCAAAGTCGTTTAATTGCTGTTTCTTAACTCGATAAATTCCTTGATTTGAATTGATCCAAAACCATCCGTTATCATCTTCAAGGGTGCAAAAAACATTGCCGTTAAACATTCCGTCTTTTTCCGTAATGCGGGTAAATTTACCGTTTTTATAAAGGATCAATCCTGTGTCATAAGTTCCGATCCATAAATTACCGTCCGTGTCTTCAGATAAACTTCGGACATAATCGGAATTTAGATCATCTTGATTTGTAAAAGTCGTAAACTTTTCATTTTCAAAGACAGCTAATCCGCGTTTGGTTCCAACCCATAGTTTGCCGTCTTTGGTGGTTAATAAAGCGGTGATGAATTTATCCGGCAAACCATCCGCAGTTGTAAAAACTTTTATTTGATTATCGGCATAACGGACTAATTTTGCCGCACTTCCAAACCAGATACCTCCGTTTTTGTCTTCTGTAATCGCATTGACATACAATTCTCCCCAATCGGTAAATTTATCAAAAACGACAAATTCATTATTCTCAAAATAGCCAACGAACTTGCGTCCGCCGAGCCAAATTCGTTTATTTGAATCTTCGAAAAATGAAGAAAGTGAAACATCAAACGGAGTTTTTACAAAAGCCTTAAAATTGTTGCCGCGGTCGTATTTAATCAGAGTTGCTGTCCAAACTCCGACCCAGACATTGCTTTCGGAGTCTTCAAAAATAGGATAGACATTTTCTGCCTCGGTTTTCCAATCGGTTTTTGAATAAACACGAATCGTTTGAGGTGTCAGATGATGTAATCCACTTTTATAAGTTCCGACCCAGATTCCTTTTTCGTGGTCAGTTGCCAGACTTTTTATCTGATCGTTCCAAATTTCGCCGTTTTGAGGGATGCTTCTGATTTTGCTGATGTCCAGATTTTCTTTGCCAACTTCATCAGCTTCTATCATGGACAAACCGTTCTTTTGTCCGAGCCATAGATTACCGTCCAAGTCTTCGAGAAAGTCTGTATAAAACCCAACATCTATCGGAATTAATTGGGTTTTTTCGTTGTAAATCCGATTTAAACTTCCGGCTGCAATGCTAACCCAAAAGTTATTAAAACGATCCTCATAAATAAAAGGCGGCATTGAATCACCTTTGGTTTCAAAATCAAAATAAGTTACCTGATCGCCTAAAACCCGGCGGATGTTATGCTTTTCGGTTTTTGAAGCTAAACTTTCGGTTAACCAAAATCCACCTTTTTTATCGATGTAACAGATATATGTTTTCGCCAGGCTGGTCGGGATTTCAAATTTTTCGAATATTCCATCCTGATAACGAAAATGTCCTTCCTCAGTGGTAAAGGTCAGAATTCCATTTTGGTCTTTATAAAATCGGTAAATAATCTTTCCCGGCTTTCCACTTTTAGGATTGAAGGTTGTGAAATTGCCGTTTTCATATTTAACTATCGTATTTTCTTCGGTCAGAAACCATAATCGCCCGCCGCCATCTTCAAGCATCATCGTATAGCGACTATCAATTAAACCTTTGGTATTTGATTTATTGAAAACTTTGAAGCGGATTCCGTCAAATCTGACTATTCCGCCATTTGTGATCAGCCAAAGATAACCGTCTTGAGATTGGAGAATATCCTGAACACTATTTTGCGGAAGACCGTTATCCGTCGTCCAGGTATCAAAGCGATATTGAGCCGGGATGTTGATAAAACAGACAAGTAAGCAGAGAAGTGAGAGGATTACCCAGATAATACTTAAAATGAGTTTCCGGTTTATCGCAAGACGCTTTCTCAGCGGGATTAACATTTATTTACTAGTCTGTTTTTACGTTTATTAACAGACTAATAGCCTAATTTTTGGTCTTAGGAAAGAATAATTAGAACTAAAAGTAAGAAGAACACAGGTATTTAATGATACTAATCCGGTTAGGTCAATTGAAAATTACCAATTCAACCATAAATAACAAAGATTGTTCTCCGTATTTTTGCGCTCTAGCAGATTGATTAATTGGGAAAATGCTGCATGTAAACCTCTGTAATTGTTGTATTTTACAATTTACTTGAATAATTACACAAATTACAAAAGAAATTGATTAAAATCTTTTGTCCTTTGTAAACCTTGTAGGACTTTACCCATTTTTTAATTTGTGCAGACGTTCAACGGCAGCAAATAAAGTTTCATCTTTTTTGCAGAAACAAAATCGCACCTGCTGGATTCCTACATTTTTGTTGTGATAAAAACTCGAAGCGGGAACTACTGCAACTCCAATGTTTTGAATTAAATGACGGGTAAATTCAATATCGTTGGCAAAACCAAAATCCGAAACATCGGTCATAATATAATATGCACCTTCGGGAGCAAAACACTTGAAACCAGCCTCGCGCAAAGCCGGAAAGAGAATATCTTTTTTGCGGGTGTATTCGGCGTTTAGTTCGGCATAATAACTCGGCGGAAGGCTTAAGGCGTAGGCACCTGCGACTTGCAATGGATGAGCCGCGCCAACAGTGAGAAAATCGTGAACTTTGCGAATTGCCGAAGTAATATCGGGCGGAGCAATACAATAACCGATGCGCCAGCCTGTCACGGAATAGGTTTTAGAAAGCGAATTGACAATCACCGTTCGCTCACGCATTCCATCAATTTGCGCCATCGAAATATGTTCCAGATTTTCGTCATAGATAATATGTTCGTAAATCTCATCAGTAAAAACTAATGCATCAAACTCCTGGCACAAATCAGCGATAAACTCTAATTCTTCACGGGTAAAGACTTTTCCGGTTGGATTATTCGGATTACAAATAATTATTGCTTTCGTTTTTTCGTTAAAAGCCGCGCGTAATTCTTCACGGTCAAAAGTCCAGCTTTCGCCGTCTTTGGTTGGCGGATAAAGCGTAACGTGACGCGGTTTGGCATCAGATAAAATCGCATCCGGTGCGTAATTTTCATAAAAAGGCTCAAAAACAATAACCTCTTCGCCTTCATCAACACAGGCCATCATCGCCGCGATCATTCCTTCGGTTGAACCGCAAGTAACTGTGATTTCGGTTTCGGGATCAATCTCTAAACCTAAGAACCATTTAGTTTTAGCAACAATCGCATCTCTAAATTCTTTCACGCCCCAAGTAATCGCATATTGATTTTTATCACCTGCAATTGCTTCCATTGCCTTTTCTTTAATATCAAAAGGCGCGGCAAAATCGGGAAAACCCTGTGAAAGATTAACTGCACCATATTTCAAAGCCTCGCGCGTCATCTCGCGGATAACAGATTCGGTAAAACTACTTGCTTTGCGGGAAATTCGATTTTTGGTTAATTTGGGTTGTGTCATAAAAGTATTTTAATTTTGTTTTGTTTATTAGTAATAGAAAGTGAGTTTTCCCCTGTTGTGCCAACATTAATATAGACGAAATATCTTTCAGAATTATTTAGTTTCCACTTTTTAATACAAGGAATTAAGTTAGAATCATTCACCAAAAATTTATATTTTTTATGGTCTAATAGTTCAAAAATACTTTCTACTTTGCCTTTATCATCAGACTTAATTCTATAAGCAAAAGTAAAATGAAAATTTGATTGGCGACTTGCATCTGTAAGTGTCGGACGACAAAAACTGATTTCTATTGACGGAGTTGATTGTTGTTTTTCCTGTGAAAAAACCGGCAAAAATAAAATTAGTGCAAAAAATAATATTGAGATAAATTCTTTCAATTTATTTTTTACAGAGAATTTTAGATGTGTCATAAATTTATCTTACTGTTTTTTGCGGGGAAAAACTAGAATTGCATCGCCTACACTTCTTTCGCCTTCTTTGTCTGATGGATGATTAACAACTTTTCCGTCAAGAAACATTGTCGTTGAGCCTCCACCGTCTAAATTCATTGCATCAACTGCGCCTTGTTCCAATAGAAATTCGGCAAGCTGCTGCAAACTCATTCCGCCGCTTGATTCGCTTCTGCCGTCAACCGTTACCATTAGAAATTTACCATCTTTTAATTTTGCAACTGCGGTGCGTGGATGTTTGGTTTCGACAAAAGATTTGGAAGATTTTTCCTGCTCCCAGGTAATTTCGATTTTGCCGTTTTTAATGAGTTGGGGAACTCCAGCAACAATGTCTTCTACTTTTATAAAGTCTTTTTGGTCAATTTTTGATAAAGGTCTTTGTCTTTCTTCTTCCTGCTTTTGCTCAATTTGATTATCGTAATAAACCCAAGGTGTAACAAGACTGAAAGAAACTTTTGTTCCAACCTTGCACCATCTTAATAGTTGTTCTTGCTGTTTTCCACTTGCTGATAAAACAAATCCATCAGATGGAATAAAGCTACTTCCCCTTTTCGATATTTCAACTATTTTTCCCTTTTTTACAACAACTTCCGTTCCTTCTTGATCTGTAAGAGTTGTTCGATGAAACTCAGGTGTATAAAGGATAATTTCATCTTTTTTTCGTTGTCGGTTAACCCCGATAATATCGAATGACGTTTTGCCAACGGAAACTAGATAATTAATCTCTACATGAGCAAACTTCACAGCAGTTTTGTCTTTGTTATTTGTAATCAGCATTGCAATTCTATTACCATAACTCTCACTTAATAGTTTTCCGTCTATTTGTAGAACCCCAACATCATCACCTGCAAAAATGCTCTTATCTAATCTAAAAAATCCTGCATTTATCGCAGCAATTGCTCCGTGTCGAGTGGCAATCGAACTTGTTTTTTCCAAACCAATCGCTGCATCGAGCGCGTGAACAACATCAAGTCTGACTTTGGTTAAATCAAGCCGCAGCAAATTGAGCCGAATCGGTTCTGTTTCGGTTCCACGCGTCATTTCGGCGTATTCGATGCCGTCTGCAACTAGCTTAAATTCTTGGGCGAAAATAGGAAAAGTCAGTAGCAGAAGAATGAAAATAATTGAACTGAATTTTGTAAACATAATTTTTTGTATCTTAGCGCAAGTTTTACACCTAAACAAAAAAAGACGAGATTTAATTGCCTCGTCTTTCTCAAATTTAATTTGCTAGTTTGTTTAATTAACCGCGACTGCTGTTTGCGATTTTTCTTTTGGATCAAACGGGTTTGCCAAATATCGTTTGACGAAATCCTGAGCGTTGTTGTAGTTATCGCCTAGATTTTCAGCCCGTTTGTAGGCGGCAACGGCACGGGTTCGGTCACCTTTGGCATCGTAGGCGTTGCCCATTTTGACATTCGCCCAAACTGCTAACCAATCAGGTTTTAAGTTACCGGAAAGCACTGCTTTGAAATTATCGATAGCTAAATCATAATTCCGTTGTTCAAGGAAAAGAAGTCCTAAGTGATAATAAATCCAAGAGTTTGAGCGATCTAATTTGAGTGCGGCTTCAAATTGTTGCTGCGCTTCGGGATAATTTCCGTCTTTGTATTGCTCAATTCCGCGTCGGGCAATTGCCGAAACGCGCAAGTCTTCGGAAATTCTCAAAAGTTTGAAATTGGGGTCAATCACGACTTCAATCGGTCTGCCGTTTGATTCAATGTTAAAATCGGCACTCGTTTCATCCATTTGAACCGTAATTGGTTTAATATCACCTTCGCCTTCGGCTCTCAGTTTCAGTTCAACCGGCAAACGTAAATTGTCATAATTCTGTCGAAGTGTTCCGCGAGCCAGGAATTTTCCGCCGCGGGTTCGGATAATTTGATAATCGAGCGAAAATTCGGGAACGCCGGTTCCTTCGACCCAACGGGCAAAGAAATAGCGCATATTTGTTCCGGCAACCTGTGATGCAAGTTTTTCAAAATCATCAATCGAAGCCGTTTTACCGCGATATTGATTCAAATATGTGCGGAGCAATTGATTAAATTTTTGTGCACCAAGCGTTTCTCGCAACAAACCATAAACTTTTGCACCTTTGCCATACATTACATATTGATATGCGGTTGATTGGTCATCGAGCGTAGCCGGGGCGCGTGCTAAAGAAACGGTTTGTTCAAAGGTCAAGGCTTTTTCGAGCGTTTCACGGCGCAAATCTTCAAGCTGAGAATTTGACGCTTTTGTTTCGCGGTATTCATACGCGCTCCATTCAGCTAAACCTTGTGATAACCACGCATCATCAAATGCTTTTAGTCCAACAGTTTGTCCCCACCATTGATAAGCGGCTTCGCGTTGGAGACGTTCTTCAGTGACAGCCCGATTTTGTTCAAAGAGACGAGAAGCAATATAAATCGCGCCTTGTGATGAATAAAAATCAAGCGTATCGTCATCGGTTTGAGCAATAATTATGCGTTTTCCGCTGCTGGATTCACCGTATTGTTTGGTATAAAAATCAAGCGCACGACCTAAAATCTCGCCGTAATTTGCGACCAGCGCATCATTTCCCACCTTAGTATAAAACTGCAATTCATAATCGGCAAAACGCAAAGTTTTAGCGACATATTTTCCGTAAGAAAAGTTTCCGATAAGTGCGGGTTTTGTTTGAACGAAACGATATTTTCCATTGGTATTTGAAACGGGAGCATCACTAAATCCAACTAATTGCACGCCATTTGGAACTGTAATTGTAATATCGGAAGTCGAGCGGTCAGCCGCATAATCGTGAAACGGAAACCAACGAGCCGCATAAAATAAGTAACCGTTATTAGTTCCGACAAATGCTAAACGCTTGGTTAAAAGCGGTCCGCCCTCGGCTGAAACTAAATTTCCTGAATATTTAAATCTTAGTGTAATAGGTGTATTGGCAGTAATATTTTCGCCTAAATCAACTTTAACACTAGGACCTAAATCCGAAACTCCAACCTGGTCTTGGACAAAAGTAACTTGCGGCTGAGTTGGAAGTGTCGTGGTTGTTGTGGTCGTCGTAGTTGGCGTAGTTGTTTTTGTTTTTGTTTTTGGTATTGCAGGAGTTGGGGTTACAACCGGAGCAGTAACCGGAACCGAATTTGCACCGATTCGAGCAACACTATCAACTTTGAGCGCACCATTTAGCTCAAACGAAAGCGAACGGGTATCTTGCAATGGGGTTAAAGTTACATCTACAACTGCCTGCAGTTTATTTTCGCCCGGAGTTAGCTGAACATCCATTTTGTAATCTGAAATATCAAATGGAGTTCGCTGAATCTGTTGCGAATAATTAGTTACCGAAAAAAATGCTGTAGCAAAAATTATTACAGCCAATTGAAAGATACGTTGCTTCATCATCATCACCCTTGTTAATATGCTAAACTTGCAAATCTATGATGTTGCCAGAAAAGTTTTAGTTTGCTTACTCAAAAAAGAAAAACTAGGCTTTGGTTATCGAATCACAAACATTAATTGAACTAATTTCACTTTATCAAAAAAAGAGCACTACGCCCAAAATATACAGACGAAAAATTGATTAGATAGAATTTATTCCGTTTGCCTGGCTTTTCGTCTTTTTTCACCCAGACGGAAAATTATAAATCCGATCAAGTTTGTAATGACAATCAAACCGCCAATTTTGATTCCAAACATCAGGCGGCTTTCAACCTGAACAATCGGAACGACCGAAAGCCCAACATAGAGCAAGGTCATTAAAAAGCCTGAAAGTGCAACTATTTTTAACCAGAGCGGATGCTTTTGATCTGCGTTTCGTAAACCAAAAAGCGGAATAGCAAACATAACCAAATAAGTCAGCGCATAAAAAACGCCCGAGGCATTCCATAACAATTGAAAAGCTTCTTGTTTACCGACTCCAATCAATCCGATCAATCCGAAAATCAGAGTAACAGCACCGACAAACAGAATTGAATTAATCGGAGTTTTATATTTTTCGTGTAGTTTAGTGAACCAATTCGGCAACAAATAATCCCAACCCGCAACCATCGGCAGTCGTGTATTACCGCCGAACATCACACTGGCTTGTGCAAGACGAATACATAAAAGTGCCATAATTGTTAATGATGCAATCCCTGCTACTAATCCGAGCGGACCGAATCCGGCACTTAAAACTTGGGGAATCGGCGCGATCAAATCAATCTGATCTATCGGAATTAATGCCATCATCGAACTCGTGCCAAGAATAAACATCACGACAATAATTGGTGCAGCAACTATGATTGACCGACCAATGGTTCGCACCGGATTACGGCAGTCGCCTTCGTGAATCGCCACATATTCAAATCCGCCAAACGCGCCGAATCCCATTTTGCCGAGCAAATTTAAAGTCATCAGCGAAGATAAAACAGGCATTTCAAATTTGAACGGATGATATTCGGTCAAAGTTCCATTTGCCAGATTTAAAAGCGGAAGAATCAAAATCGCCGCAAATATCAGCAACATCAACACTCCGCCGGCTTTATGAACCCATTTCCCAACTCCCAGCCCGATGCTGGTCACTACTACCAAAACGCCAATAATCCCTAAAGTAACTAAACCGATAAACCAACGGCTCTCTGTCAGCCATTCGCTCTCAGGTCCCAAAATATAAACCAAATACTGGGTAATTTGGAGACCGATTTCCGAGGTGTTCAAAATCGCAAAAAGCCATAAATTCCAGGCGACCAAAAATCCCGTCAATTCGTTAAAACCAAATTTTGCCCATTGATAAAGACCGCCTTCGAGCGGCATCAGACGATTGAGATAGGTAACGACCACTGCCGATGGAATATAAAACAAAAGCATCGCACCGAGCCACAAAACAATGTGCGAATTTCCTTGTTTTGCCGCCACTCCAATCCACGGCAATCCAACAATAAAAAGAATTTGCGTCAACACCAGATCGGTCAAACCAAGTTCTTTTTTAAAACTCGCGCTGTGTGCTTCAACCCGTTCTTCTTCCCGAAGAAATTCGCTTTTCTCGTCTGCCATAAGTTTATTTTTTTGACAGCGAGTATAATGCAGAAATGAATTTTATCCAATAAAATTAAATGGTGAGAGAAGAAGCTATAAATCGTGTTTTACAAAAGCTGATTGTTTTATTGGCATTCCATTCCAAATTGAATTATTTTCCACCGAAGATTTTGTTTAAGCCAAATTAAATATAGCGGAACTTTAATTTTATTTTTCTCAGGCTTTGTTTCTACTAGGAGGGCTAGAAATAAATATTCTTTGGACGGAAAGCTTGATTTTATATAATTTAAATTCTGATAAAAATAATCTTTTTCGTCATTACTTGCAATCTTTAGCAGATCATTTGAATTTAATTTGATGAGAAAGAATTTATCTCGTTTCAATGTAGACAATAACTTACCCACTTTAAAATCATCCACAAATGAAAAGTCATACACAAAATCTTGAATATTGAGTATATTCTTGAGAGATTTCTTATATGTATTTTGAGTTATATCACTTAAGAACTTTATGGATTCCGCTTTTACGTCCTTTGGAGATCCAAGACAAGTCTCAGCGAAGAGAAATTTATTTGTAAATAATTTCTTATCGAAGTAGTTTTGAACTGACTTTATATCTTTTTTGACCAGCCAAACATTTAAGAATCTATCAACGGTTTTCTTAGCGGAATTGTCTTGTGAAGAGCAAACAAAAGCGGAGAATAATAAAAACAAAATAACAGACAAGCATTTTTGCAATCTTAATCTTGCTTTCATAAATATTTGATATTTTTAGCTTAACCTATCGTTCAAGGTCATTTGTCACTACCTTATCACGTCTGACAAACTCATAATTTTTTTGATTTTCATCAAATAACTCTGTAGTATTATCCGTTACTGAAAATGAAATTGGTGCGGGCGGTAAAGCAGCATTTTCCTCAACAGAGAGAGTTTTTTTAACGTATTGATAAGATGTTTTTTGCTCGTTACTTTTGGATTTAAGCGCATTTCGCATTCGATTCCAGCCGAAACCCAGAAATAAAACATTCAAAAAACCGAGTGCCACACTTATTGACAACAAAACAGAAATTACAGAAATTCCTTTATCAATGTTTCCGGTCAAAAGTAAAATTAAAGCGGCTAAGGTTATTAAAGCGGCAATTCCGACTAATATTGTGCTGGAAACAACCGAAGTATATCCTGAACGAATTTCGGCGGTCATTCGCAAGATTTCAATAGCCGTTTCATCTCCGGTCATCGGAGTCCCGCATTTTCGGCAAAAACGCGAATTATTATCCGATTCCATTCCGCAAACTGCGCAAATTCTGTCCATTGCCCGAACCGTTGCTAAAGTTGCAATCGTTTCTGCCTCACGGGTCAAAACTTCTTTTTCGCCGCGTTGGAGCGATGGATGTTTGATGGTATAGGCAAAAGAAGCATGAGTGGAACTTTCGCTTAAAGGTTTTAGTTTAATGATCAGAGTGCGCGGATAATCCAGGACATCTGCCGAAGAATAAGCAGTTGCCCATCCTCTGGCATCACGTCTGGCTTCTATTTCAAACTCGTTTTCATTAATAAAATCATAGTCGAGTCGTTCCAAAACACCATACAAACGATGCCGAACAGCTTCAACATTTCCCACTAAAACACGTCTTAAATAATGTTCGGTGGTTGGATAATTAACGCTTCCGTCGAAACTCGGATCAAAATAATTTGCCACTTATCACCTCTAAATCAGCTAATCTTTATTGTTATTACGATTATGGATGCTGATTTGTTTGGTTTTTCTTTTAAAATCTAAATGACCGTTGTGACAATTTCGCGGATACTGCGCTGCAATTCGCGGTCATCTGTAATTGGTGAACAAAGCGCGACTTCAGCCGCGTTGATCGGCGGAATACCTTTAGCAATCAACTGCGCGGCATAAATTAGCAACCGTGTCGAAACACCTTCTTCGAGTCCGTGTCCCCGCAAATTTCGCACTTTATGCCCGATAGTGACCAAATCTTTGGCAGTTCCTTCGTCAACACCACCTTCTTTGGCCACAATTTCGGTTTCGGATTCGGCAGGCGGATAATCAAATTCCATTGCCACAAAACGTTGGCGGGTAGATTGCTTTAAATCTTTCAAAATTGATTGATAACCCGGATTATAAGAAACGACCAGCATAAATTCGGGCGGTGCATCGACAATCGTTCCGCGTTTTTCAATTGGCAGACGACGGCGGTCATCGGTTAAGGGATGGATAAT
>DAORIL010000163.1:0-11099 GCA_035438525.1 Pyrinomonadaceae bacterium | reverse complement strand
CGAACCTGTCTGCCAAACGCGAAGCGGAAAATGTGCATCGAGTTTGCCTTCGATAACTTCATCCGCCGCTTGAACGATTAGATCAAGTTTTTCTTTGGTCAATTTGTCGCCTTTTAGTTCGTTATTCGTAATAGCGGCGGCTTTTTTCAAAATCCCCAACGCCCGAACCATTTCTCGCGGCATCGTGTCAAAACCGATGTTGAAATGATGCAAACTGCGCTCCGTTTGTGCGCCCCAATATTTATCCGATTCAACGTGGATTTCGCCCATTGAATCCGTCTCAATGCGTGTATTTTTTTTAGTTGCTGTGTCTGACATAATTTTATAAATTCGTAAATGTAAAATTGCTGATTAGCTGTTAGATTGATTATACTTGGGAATCTTTAAGGCACAAATCTTAGAATAAAAATTGAGAGTTTCGATGAAAATTAAATTAAGTATTTTTGCGCTTTTTATAGCGTTGTTTATAATTTTGGGCGGACCAACTGCGTCTTTTGGTCAAACTGAGCAAATTGTAGGCGGTTATGGTGATGCCGATGTCAAAGATAAAGAGGTTATTTCAGCGGCAACATTCGCAGTCAAAAAAGGAGCTAAAAAAGGAAAAGCTACGATCACTTTGCTTTCGATAAATAAAGCGCAAATGCAGGTTGTGGCAGGTCTCAATTACGAACTTTGTTTAGAAGTGAATGTAAAAAAATCAAAGAAATCGAGCAAACAATTTGTTAAAACAGTGGTTTATCGAGATTTGAAGAATCGATATTCTTTGACAAGTTGGATGATTCAACAAAAACCTGATTGTCAATAAATCGATTTATAAATTTTAATCTCAACTTCTAGCGGATAAAAA
Source organism: Pyrinomonadaceae bacterium (assembly GCA_035438525.1). Classification (GTDB taxonomy): domain Bacteria; phylum Acidobacteriota; class Blastocatellia; order Pyrinomonadales; family Pyrinomonadaceae; genus JAIBCC01. The sequence continues at coordinate 10,252 of DAORIL010000163.1, read as the reverse complement.
CCGATTTTTTTGCGGCTAATTCTCAGTTTATAACTTCAGATTTTAGGCGTTTGAAAGCTCTTTATGAAGCCACGCCCGGGCAAAACGCTAATCACGTTCGATAGTTGAGGTCGAAAATTTTTCCTCATTAACGCTAAAAACGTCGGCAATCTCATCAATTGTTAAACCGCCAAAGAATTTTAGTTCGACGACTTTTGCCTGCCGTGGAAATTGGGCGGAAAACTTTTCTAAAACTTCATCAAGTTCGACTAGATCAACATTATTTCTTGCTTTCTCAATTTCAGCGTGGCTGATAGAAACTTTCAGATTTCCACCGCTTCGTTTGAGGGCGTTATGTTCACGGGCGTGATCAACCAAAACCCGACGCATCAGATTCGCCATTACACCGATAAAATGTGCACGATTATTCCATTCGAACTGACGCATTTCCCGCAATTGCAAATAGGCTTCGTGAGCAAGTGCCGTCGCCTGAAGGGTGTGGTTATTCCGTTCATTTCTTAAATAATGTCCTGCCAGCCGACGCAACTCATCATAAACAAAAGGAGTTAATTGCTCCAACACCTCATCGTTTCCATTGTTCCATTCATTTAGCAATTTTGTAATATTTGCCTGCATTTAACCTAAAAATACAGACAAAATCATTTTTTTCAATTTCTATGACGGAAAAGTTTTGCAGATTCCACTTTACGTAATGAACGAAAAAATCTAGAAAATTCTGGCGGGCATTAAGACTGATAAACGTGTGAAATAGATGATTTCTTTAGAGAACTGGTTTCTTTTTTTTATTGTCGCCATTTAATCTTTCCAAAAGAAAAAAGCTCTTTTACTTTTTAAGAAACGCACAAGAGCTTTTATAAAAATGTCTTCTCCGGTTCTTTAGCAGTTTTTAACGTAGAGCAAGTTACCTTAAATCGCCAAGATGTAATTTTAATTTTATGAATTATCTATGCTTACGAATATGGGGGACAACACCAACAGCAGCATTGCATCATTTGTCTATTTTTTTTGTAAATAAATTTCATGAAAATTGAATAATATATTTTAAAGTTATACAACCTCAATGTTCATGATATAAACATAAGGAAAATTGGCTTGTCAACAAAATTTTAAAACTAAACCATTGCAGACACAGAAGTTGGTTGATTTGCTTCGATAGCGAGTTTTGGTAATTCTTCTTCTGAATATAATTCAACCACAGTTTCTCCGCACCAACATTCATAAGCAGCCTTTACGTCTTCAGATGTAAGAGCCCCTTTACCCATATCGCTTCCACAAGTCGGACATTTCTTTTCATTCATAGTAACTTCTCTATTGCCTTAAAATACGACAATTATGTAGGAATTAAAGCATTTTCTGACAAAAATGTCGGGAAAATGTGAAATTTTTCACTAAATTGTCGCTAATGGAGAATTATCCGCAATCTGTGTGCCAAAAACTAAACTTAGTAAAATTAAATTTCCCGATAATTAACAAAAATAATCGTGAACATGAGTGATTTAAGAAAGAAAATTGGTCATTATTTTAAGTGTGAAGTAAGGAAAAAAAATGTAAGAACGGGAAACCTTTCTGATTATCAGATAAATTTCCCGTTCTTACATTTTTGTAGTTAGCGAAAATGCTGTTTTTAAGGCTTAAAATCGGACTTCTAGTCCAAACTGCAACTACATTTCGTTCATATTTTCGCCTGGGAAAAGTTCTGTAAGTTCCTTTATTAAATAGGGTTTAGCTCCGGCTGTATGAAAAAGTTTTATTTCGGCAGATGAATGTTTGCGCTTAAACTCCGCATCATAAACCAGCCATTGAGACATCAGAAAGGAAACTGCTTTTTCATCATTTTGATTAAGACCTCTGTTTAACGAAATTGTAATTCCTAATTTATTCATAGAATTTGGTTGCTCCTTTTAACTTCTTAGTTTGTAGTGTTGAAATTAACTACTTTTTTTACATTGCAAGGACTTTTCAGTTCAATTTCTAATCAGGAAAAATTCCTTAATAAAAAAAGGTATGAAGACCACTCTGTGCTTCATACCTTTTGAAACTTGTGCGTCCTTCTTTGATTTGCTTACGAGGTTAGCTGCCGGGCTAGAAGCAAAGAAGTCTCCTGCATCATTGGATGCTGCGCCCCGTGTTTTGTCATTGACAAAACTTTGGTTCCCCCGTGTTGTTTAGAATTCCCTAAACAACTTCAGCGACTAAATTGTATTTAAAGTATATAAAACTTAATTCCTAAAAAATCAAGAAAAACTTTGTTGGGGAACAGAATTTGTGTCTGAAATATCTAAAGATTTCTGCTTGGTTCTCTCAAAATGAATTATTTTTTATCGTTATTTATTATTTTTGCTTTATCTTTGTATTGGTTGGAAATAGCTTGAATTGCTTGAGCTACCCTGTTGAATCTTTCTAAATGGTTGTTATCTTTGAATGTATACTGGCTTCCATTAGAAACTGAATGAGATAGTCCATTAGCAGAAATCGAAACTGTTTCGGAATCGTGGTCAGTTGCTTTTTCTTCACTTTCGATAGAATTAAAATCATTTTCCACAAAAACCTTGTAGAGCTTTTCTTTATCTTCTTTAGAAATTTCGGCTTCAAATTTATTACGTTCATCATTTGTTTGCCCGTTTTCTTCAATAATTATTTGGCTGCCTTTGATTTGAATAAAAACTGAGCCTGCCGGTGTTCCCCGACCTTTGGATCTGCTGTATTTCATTTCCGTAGCTACCGGCATTTCTTTTGGTAATCTCGCTTTTTGATTACAGCTTACGGAAAGCAAAACAAACAAAGACAATAGAAAAACTGACGAAATTTTGGATAAAGTCATAATACTCTTCTCGGATAATCGAATTTGACACTTAAAATATCACAATTAAAAACTTTACTGAAACAATTTATTCGAGAGAAAAGTCATATATTGTTTGGGAAGAGGATAAAAGACATATCGAAATATATTTTGAACATTATTGGGGTTATGGCAATATGCATTTGAAGTTGCGAGAGATTTGTCGGCGTTAGAAAATCCGAAAAGAGTTGAATAAATACACGAAACGCAAAAGATAAAAGGCAAATTCAAGAGATAAAAACGCTCTATCTTCTGACTTTTGCCTTTCTACTTTTTATTTCTTACCTGAAAACCTATTCTGTTGAAACAACTTCTTCCTCGTTCAAGGCAGCGTGAAGTGTATGCCAACTCAAACTTGCACATTTGACACGGGCAGGAAATTCTAAAACTCCAGCAAATATTTTGAGTTTTCCGAGATGATTTTCGTCTGATTCAATATCTAGTTCGCCCGTCACCATTTTGTGAAATTCATCAAATAAAACTTCGGCTTCTTCTTTCGATTTTCCTTTGACAGATTGCGTCATCATCGAAGCTGAGGCTTTGCTGATAGCACAACCCGAACCTTTAAAAGCGACATCCTTTACTTTGTCGTCTTCCATTACGACATAGACTCTCAATGCGTCTCCGCATAACGGATTATTGCCGTCTGCCGTTTTATCGGCATTTTCAATTTCGCGGAAATTTCGCGGATTTTTATTATGATCTAAAATTACTTCTTGGTATAAATCGTTTAATTCTGACATATTTGGATTTTGGATTTTGGATTTTGGATTTTGGATTGCTTTTTATTCATCCTTTATTCCTTATCTTTTATCCTTGAAATTATTATACTCTTTTTGGAGAGTTCTTTACTAACTTCTCAAATTGCATCGCCAATCGGCGCGGTATATTTTTCGTCTGTTACATTTCCCGTATTCAAAACATTTTTCGGCTCAAACAATAAAACTTCAACTTCGCTTTCAGCAACAGGACGATGTTCAACGCCGCGCGGAACAATTACAAACTCGCCGGGTTGCAATTCAACTATTTTATCCCGAAATTCAAGGCGGAAATTCCCTTTCATCGCCATAAACATTTCGTCTTCGTGGTCGTGATGATGCCACGGAAATTCGCCTTGAAATTTAACGAGTTTTACTTCTTGACTGTTCAATTCCCCCACCACTTTCGGTCGCCAATGTTCAGAAATCAATGCAAATTTTTCGGCTAGATTAACTTTTTCCACTTAATTACTCCCCTCTCAAATATATGCCTACTTTTTCCAACTTTGCAAAACTTCCCAATTCTCGCGGGTGAGAGTGATGCCCTTAGGAAAATGTTTGGCAAAATCTTCGCGCAAACGTGTTGCATCATTTTTCAAATATTCGTCCAAAGCGTTTTGGTCGTTGGCGTGATATTGAATTCGATAACGGTTTTCGCCTGAAACAGTCAAAAATACTGCGTTAGAATAGCCTGTCGCAAGCAAATCTGGAATATGCTGCTCGTGCATATATTTTTCATAATCTGCCGCTAAATCTTCACTAACTATGGCGGTAATTTCGTAAATTATCATAGCAATTTTTTATTGTAATATTTTTATCGCAAATTTTCTCATATTTCTCTTGACTTAATTTAAATAGACGATTTATAGTTAGAATTATTCTAAATCTAATCAAAAAAAACAATCTGGAGGACAACTATGGCTGAACTAAAAGGTTCTAAAACCCAACAAAATTTAAAAGATGCGTTTGCAGGTGAATCGCAGGCAAATCGCCGTTATTTGTATTTTGCAAAAATCGCGGATGTCGAAGGCTATCCCGAAGTTGCGGGAAATTTTCGTGACACTGCCGAAGGCGAAACCGGACACGCCCACGGACATATGGATTATTTGAAATCTTGCGGTGACCCGGCAACTGATTTGCCTTTTGGAGATTCAGTTTTAAATTTGCAATCAGCAGTTCACGGCGAAACCCACGAATATACCGATATGTATCCAGGAATGGCAAAAACTGCCCGCGAAGAAGGTTTTAACGAAATTGCGGACTGGTTTGAAACTTTGGCAAAAGCCGAAAAATCACACGCGGGACGTTTCCAAAGTCTTTTAGATTCAATTAGTTAAATCAAGTGAAAAAAGTTAAAAGTGAAAAAGTGAAAGAGTTTTAGTTAGTAGTTGTTTAGTTTTTGATTAATTTTCAAAACACTTGTCGAATGCACGAACACTCAGCCAAAATAATTTCAGCTTTTTCACTTTTTCACACTTTCACTTTTTCACTTTAAAAATATGGACAAAAATATTTCCTACGCACCGACAGACGGCTTGAGTTATGACCCAAGCGAAGAAAAATATTGGAATAAAGAAGGTCTAAACAAAGAGATTGAAAGGACTTTTGAGATTTGTCACGGTTGCCGGATGTGTTTTAAATATTGCGATTCGTTTCCCTCATTGTTCAAATTTATTGACGAAAATCACGATGGAAATGTTAGCAAAATTACCGCAACGGAAACCGAAAAAGTGATGGACGAATGTTTCCAATGCAAACTGTGCGAGGTGCAATGTCCATACACCGAACGCGATAATCACGAATTTAAACTTGATTTTCCCAAACTCGTCCATCGTTACAAAGCCATTCGTCACAAAGAAAAAGGCGCGAGTTTAAGAGATAAAATGTTGGGTGATCCCGACAAAGCCGGGAAAATGGCGCGTGCTTTACCCGTCATTTTGGCAAATACAGCGAACCGCAATAAAATTCACCGTTATTTCTTTGAAAAAGTGGTCGGTGTCCATCGTGACAAATTACTGCCTGATTTTGCCGGGGAAACTTTTGAAAAGTGGGCGGACAAAAACGGAAAGATTAAATCGGAAGGCGAAGCTGTTCTTTTCCAAACCTGTTACGTCCAAAATAACGAACCAAACATCGGCAAAGATACGATTGAAGTTTTAGAGAAAAATCAAGTTAAAGTTGCTTGTTCCAAAGGTTTAGAGTGTTGCGGAATGCCTGCCTGGGAACATGGCGACATCAAAACTTTGCAGCAGCGAGCCAAAAATAATATTGAAAAACTATTACCGTTTGTCGAAAAAGGCGCAAAAGTTTTAGCCATCAATCCGACTTGTGCGATGATGCTCCGCCGCGAATATCCGAGTTTGGTTGAACTCAAAGACCGCGCCAACGCCGAAAAATTAGCCGCCGCAACAATGGATCCGAGCGAATTTTTATGGTCAATCCGCAACGAAGAACGATTCAATACGGATGTTAAATCAAAACCCGGTGAAAAAATTTCGTATCACGCGCCGTGTCATTTGCGGGCGCAAGCCGTCGGTTTCAAAGGACGCGATTTGATCCGCAAAATTTTGGGTGTAATTCCCGCAACTACAATGGAATGTTGCGGACACGATGGAACTTACGCGATGACAGTCGAAGGCTTTGAACCATCGCAGCGCATTGGAAAGAAAGCTTTTGATTCAATGAAACAGGAAAAATCCGCCGAAGTTTGGGCAACCGATTGTCCGTTGGCAGCGATTCAATTCCAGCAACACGCCGGAGTTAAGCCAATGCATCCGATGACAATTTTGGCAAAAGCATATCGCGGAGATGATTTTAAGAAAGATTAATTTACTATCCACGAAATTTCACGAAGTTTTCACGAAGGTAAGAATGGCTATTTTTTGTATAGCTTTAAAAACAAGCAATAATCTTCGTGTTTCCTTCGTGAAACTTCGTGGATAAAGGGTTTTATGAAAAAAGTAGAAAGAAGCGAAATTTTAGACTACGTTACCTACGAAGAACAAAGGGCAGAAATCAGAGCTAACGCAATGAAAGCCAAAGATTTACGGCGGATTCATCTTGGCGAAAATTTGACGTTTTTATTTGAAAATACGGAAACGGTGCGCTATCAAATTCTCGAAATGGTTCGCGCCGAGAAAATTGTTAAAGAAGCCGATATTCAGCACGAAATTAAAACTTACAACGAACTTATCGGCGAAAACGGCGCACTTGGCTGCACGCTTTTAGTCGAAATTGCCGACGCAACCGAACGTGCCGAAAAACTTACAAAATGGGTTGGATTACCTGAAAAAATCTATCTCCAATTGGCTGACGGAACGAAGGCTTTTGCTCAGGTTGATGAACGCCAGAACGAAAATGAAAAAATCAGTTCGGTGCAGTTCTTAAAATTTGATTGCGGCAGTAAAACTCCGGTCGCAATTGGTTGTGAACATTCTGAATATCAGATTGAATCTGATTTGAGTAATGAGCAAAAAGTTGCTTTGAAATCTGATTTGAGCTATTAAATCTTTTTTATTTTTGGTGTTGAGAGATTTTCTGCTAAACTGCTCAACATCATGAAACTAAACACCTTACTCATTTTTATTTTTGCTTTCAATCTCTTTGCCCAGCAATCCAATTCAATCATTTCAACCCAAGAATCTCTGACCGAAAGCGTTAAACTTGCGCCTTGCGAATCTAAAGAGCGACTCGAAACGGTCAGGAAACTTTTTGCTCAAATGGATGACAAAGAGGACGAAATCACCATCGAAAAATTTAACAAAGAAAAAATTAAAAATGTCGTAGTCAAACTAAAAGGTAAATCTGATGAAACAGTAATTGTTGGTGCACATTATGACAAAACTGATGAAGGATGCGGGGCGATTGATAATTGGACTGGCGTTTCGATAATTGCTCATCTTTATAAAACACTCCGTCAAATGCAAACCGAAAAGTCATATATTTTTGTGGCTTTTGACAAAGAGGAATTAGGATTGCTCGGTTCAGATGCAATGGTCAGAGCGATTCCAAAAGAGTCTCGCTCAAAATATTGTGCAATGGTAAATCTTGACAGCTTTGGATTTACTGCGCCTTTTTCGTTGCAACAGGCAACCAATTCCAAAATGGTTGAAATCGCCAAAGAGATTGCCGAAGAAGGAAAAATAAAATTTGTAGATGTTTTAATTGAAGGTGCTGATGCAGATTCCAGTTCATTTAAGCGAAACAAAATTCCCGCTATCACTTTTAGTGGTTTGGACAATAAATGGCAGACATATTTGCATTCAAAAAATGATCAATTTGAAAGGATAAACATGGCAAGCGTCTATCTTGGCTATCGTTTTGCACTGGCATTCATCGGAAAACTCGACTCAATCGGTTGTAGCGAATTAACCAAATAAAATTTCAGTAACCTCACAATCTTTTGCTATAATTTTCATTAATTTATGAATGTTGTCAGCAAAAGATTATCCAAATCATTTAAGGCTTTTTTTGATTCGGAAAAAACCAGCGGAATTCTTTTAATTATCTGCACCATAATTTCAATTTTGTTGGCAAACTCTGTCATTGGAACATCTTACGTTGAGTTTTGGAAAACGAATGTTGGCGGATTGAGCGTTGAATATTGGGTCAATGACGCGCTGATGGCGATTTTCTTTTTGCTGATCGGTTTAGAATTAAAGCGTGAATTACTGATTGGAGAACTTTCAAATTTCAAAACCGCTTTGCTCCCGATGATTGCTGCACTGGGCGGAATTGCAGTTCCGGCTTTAATTCATCTTTCGTTCAATATCGGCACGCCGAATCAAGCCGGAATGGGAATTCCGATGGCGACCGATATTGCTTTTGCGCTGGGAGCTTTATCACTTTTGGGCAGTCGAGTTCCGGCTTCACTCAAGGTTTTTGTCGTTGCTTTTGCGGTGATTGACGACCTGTGTGCGATTGTCGTAATTGCGGTTTTTTATACTGCAGAACTTTCGCTTTGGTATTTGGCCGGGTCTTTAGCAGTTTGGGCATTTTTGCTGGCTTTAAGTAAAATTTGGCGGGTTCAATACATAATTATTTATTTAGTTGGCGGAATTTTGATGTGGTATCTGATGTTAAAATCAGGAGTTCACGCTACTATTGCCGGAGTTTTGCTGGCATTTGCAATTCCCTTTTCAGCTAAAGATGATGATGAAGAATCTTTATCATATAGACTAGAAAACTTTTTGCATCGCCCTGTTTCGTTTGGGATTTTGCCGATTTTCGCACTTGCAAATACGGGAATAATTATCGGTTCGGACTGGGCGCATAACTTAGCCTCGGCTAATAGTTTGGGGATAATTTTTGGTTTATTTATCGGTAAACCTGTCGGAATTACGTTGGCGAGTCTTGGTTCAAACGCAATCGGTCTGTGTAAAATTCCGCTCGATTTAAATTGGAAACACGTTTTAGGCGCAGGAATTTTGGGCGGAATCGGTTTTACGATGTCAATTTTCATTACTAATCTTGCCTTTGCCGGAAATGCAAGTATGATAGATTCATCAAAAATTGCTATCCTGTTGACTTCAATGTCAGCCGGAATTGCCGGGTTTTTATGGCTCAAACTTTTAGGTCAGCCCGAAGAATCAGATGTTGATCTGGAAACAATGGATCTAGAGATTACAGAAGTTTGAAGGTTTAAAAGTGAAAGTGTGAAAAAGCGAAAAAGTTAAACATTTTAGTTAAGATTACGTTTATATTTAAAACAAAATAAGTTGAAAATACGATTTAAACTTTTTCACATTTGAACTTTTGCCCTTTTATACTTTAATTTTATTGAAATAATTTGGAGGTGTTTTTTTTATGGACTTTAATGGAGGCAATCAACCAACCGGATTTGATAATTTATTGCCTGATAGAACCGAGATGGAGTGCGAAGAACTCTTCGCCCAAGCCGATAAACTTCTGAATGAAGGCGTAATTATGGACGCAGTTGAAAAACTTTCGACCATTCTCAAACGTAATCCTCGTTTTGGAAAGGCTTATAATCATCTGGGTTGGGTTTATGAAACAAAGTATAAAAATATGGCTCGGGCTGAAGAATATTACAAAGCCGCGATGCAATTTGCACCGCATTATACCGCTCCATATTTGAATTATTGCTATTTCCTTTCAAACCAAAATCGTTATGAAGAGTTAAAAAATCATTTGGATAGAATGTCAAACATTTCGGGCATTGCCAAAGATACTATCGCCAACGAATATGCAACAATGTATGAAATGATGGGTAATCTGCAACAAGCGATTGACCATTATCAAAAGGCTGCGATTGTAACCCTTGACAGTGCAAAACTCGATAAATACAAAGAAGGTATTGACCGTTGTCAGAAAAAACTGGCAATTTTGAATCCGTCAAATCGTTTTTAAGAAATGAGAGATAGGGGATATGGGATAAAAGTTGATCTCTACTCCCCGCTCTTTAACCCAATTATGCAACCAAATTTTATCAGCATTCCATTTAAGATTTCCGACGCACATCACGGATTTGCACCAGTCGAAGGTATGGCAAAATTTTCGGCGGCAGGAATTGTTTTGGAATTTGAAGCAAAAATTCTTGGATTGATGAAAACAGGCGTGAAAGAAGTGCGAATTCCGGCGGCTGAAATTCTTGATGTCAAAATCAAAAGCGGCGTTTTCGATACTAAACTCGAAA
>DAORIL010000162.1:0-11133 GCA_035438525.1 Pyrinomonadaceae bacterium | reverse complement strand
AGGAAATGAAGTTCCTGACGGGGAAAAAGGCGAATTGATCTATCGCGGTCACAACGTCATGAAAGGCTATTACAAAAAGCTGGAAGCAACCGCCGAAACCATCAAAAACGGCTGGCTTTATTCGGGCGACGTGGCAATCAAGGACGAAGACGGTTTTTATTTCATCGTGGACAGGACCAAAGATCTAATCATTCGGGGCGGGTTGAACGTTTATCCAAGAGAAATCGAAGAATTGATGATTCAGCACGAAGCTGTTTCTTTAGTTGCAGTTATCGGCGTTCCCTGTGACCAAATGGGCGAAGAAATCAAGGCATGCGTGGTGCTAAAAAATGAATTAACCGTTACCGAACATGAATTGATCAGTTGGACTAAAGAGAGAATTGCCGCCTATAAATATCCGCGAATCGTCGAATTTTTGGAGGCTTTGCCAATGACTGCAACGGGCAAAATTTTGAAAAAGGAACTGAGAAAGTGAGATTGATAAATGTTTTTTTTCAGCAGATCGTTTTTAAAAACTCTTCGAGAATTTCGATGACTTTTTGTTCAATATCTTCTTTATTTTCATTTTCCATTCCGGTTGCTGCCAGCAAAAACGGTTCATAAAGCATCCAGCCTAAAGCTAATGCCGCTAGTGATGCAGCCGAAAATTCTACGCTAAACTTTCCAGTTGATTTTGACTCGGATTCCCGCTTTTTCAACAATCGGAGTAATCGTTCCATCACTGGAAACTGATTTTGAATGAGATGCGGATTAGCTCCGTCAATCATTGCTCGGGCAAGCGCAAGCTGTCTAAATTTATTCTTCCTGACCCCTTCAAAAAAGATGCCGACATTCCCTTCAATATCTTCAACTCTCGGAATTGCACTGTTGACTTTACTTATTCCGCGGGCGTGAACTTCCATTATGAGTTTGTCTTTTGTTCCAAAATGCCGATAAATCAACGGATGTTTTATTTTGGCGGCTTTGGCTATTTCCCGGACACTAATTTCGCTGGGATTTCGTTTTAATAATAGTTTTTCGGTTGCGTCTAAAATAGCTTTTTTGACAGCTTCTTTTCCGCGCGGATTTTTTGAAGAAAGATTAGCAGCAGCTTCTTTTTTGCTGTTTTTTTCTTTTTGAGGTGGCTTGATTTGAGAATGATTTTTCATTCAGATGTAATAGTAACACATTTTTATCCAAGAAAAGATTTGTTACCATTGGTAACATTTTTCTTGACAACAATCCTTAAAAAAGGCAAACTATTTTTAGAGTATCCGAAAGGGTTTCTTTAATAAAATATAAATTTGGTGTCTTACCAAAAATTAGGCGATTTACGGGGGTAGTCGGCGATTTTCGAGACACCATTTTGTTTTTTAAATGCGGCAATCCAAAATTGCGGATTTGCAAATTAACAAATTTCGCGCATATCTGCGATAATTACTTGAAAAAGCGAAATTTGTTTATGCAATACACATTTTATGATTTCCTCGGAAATATCGGAGTTGCGATAATAATTCTGACTTACATTTTGCTCCAGCTCCAAAAAATCCGTAGTGAATCTCTAATTTACTCCATGCTCAATGCGCTCGGTTCAGGGCTGATAATTTTTTCGCTGATCTTTAGCTTTAATCTCTCGGCTTTTATCGTGGAAATTCTGTGGTTGGTAATCAGTTTATTTGGAATTGCAAATATAATTAGAAAAAAAGTGCAGTAGTTTTAATAACTTCCGCACCTTTACAAGTTTACCAATTAATTTTACCCGCCCGCTAACACAAAGCAGTTCTGACTTTCTAACTAGCTTGTGGCAACAGTCCTTTAATTTCTTTAACCATCTTTTGCACATCTTCGTGGTCATCGAGCGAAACCATAAAGAATTCAACTCCGACCTTCATACAGAGCGTTCCGTTACCAAACAGCCAAATACCTTCGAGAATCGGATTACCGCCCAAAAGCCAACTGATCGGTGCGCCGGTAATTGTTTTTGGATTAAAAATTTGTGCCCACATCATCACCCCAGCCGCGCACGAAAATGCGCCTAAAAGCGGTGCGCCAACATATTTAACGATGTCTTTCTCAAATTTGTTTTTTTCGGCTTCGGCTTCGGACAACTCACCTTTGCTGACAAGTTCTTCCTGAGATTGAAGATAATTGGTAAATTGATCGCTGACTTTCTTTATCCCCCAAGCAGGCAGAGCCGAATGAAAGAGCCAATTTGACGAAACAAGCGTAAAACCTGCGCCAAGTCCTGCTCCGACAATCATCGAAACGCCGGAAGCTGCCGCTTGCAAAGGATTTTCCTGCACCCAACCAACGGTTTTAGAAAGAGTTTTGTAGGCTGAATCGAGCGTTTTACCAACGCTAGAACCAAAACCAAAAAGGTCTGAAGCAGTTTTGGTGGTCTTTTTGAAAGATTCCGAAGCATCTTCAAAAACTTCCGATGCCTTTTCAGTTGCGACAAATAAAACTTCACCTGCTTTTTTGCCTGCTTCTTTAGCCACACCACTCGCATTTTTAGCCGCTTCCTGGGCAACTTTGCCGGCGTTCTTCGCTGTATCTTCTACTACATCTCGAATCGGCTCGCTGGCTTCATAGACAGTTTTTGCCGTTTTTTCGGCAGTTTCAACTGTGTCTTCGGCAACTTTGACAGCTTGTTTGCCAACTTCGGTTTTTTCGGCTTCGGTCTTAATTTTTTCAACACCTTCTTTGACCACCTCAACACCTTTTCCGGCTACATCCGTCACTACTTCTGCACCTTTTTGAGCAGTATCGAGAATAACTTTAGTTCCTTCTTCAAACTTTTCTTTTAAGCCGAGTTGCTTATCAATTTCTTCAAATTTTTCTTTTGCCTGTTTTTGCCACGCTTCAAAACGCTCTTTGTAATCAGCCATCTTTACCTCATTTTAGATTTTAGATTTTGGAATTTGGATTTTTTAACCTTTTCTGCAATCTAAAATTATTTTTACGAAGATTTCTCTAAATTGTTCAATTAGATGTTCATTCAAACAAAAATTCTGTCTAAATTATAACGCAATTTTGTAAAAATTGTGCTAATCTTTCTGCGTTATGCCGTTAGTAAAATGTCCAACTTGTGAAAAAATGGTTGAATATGAAGGGAATGAATTTCGCCCTTTTTGCTCTGAAAGATGTAAATTAATTGACTTTGGCTCGTGGGCAGATGAAGAATTTGCGCTGCCGGCTGAAAATTCGGAGTTAACCGAGGAAGATATTCGGGAAATCGAAAAAGAATTTGAGAGGTCAAACAAATTATGATTTTATTTGATATTTCTCCACTTGCTGGAGGAGTTGGGATTGGAATCTTCTTATTTGTCTTTCTAATTGGAGCAGGAGCTGCGCTCATCGCTTACAAAATGCTCAAAAAAAGCCTCAAAACTGCAATTAGGCTGGTAATTGTGGCAGTAATTTTGCTGATTTCTGTTATTGGCGGAATAGGAGTTCTGTGGTTAGTTTCGCGCCCGTCCAGACCGCCGGGACCGCCGATTGAGATTAAAAATAGACGCTAAAGAAATTTAAAAGTAAGAGATATTTACTGATCTGTAAGTTAAGTTCTTAAATATTCTGAGAGTCCGACAAATCTTTAGTTTATCGTTTTATTAAGCGAATCAACCAGCTAAAGCGGATTGGACTTTTTGTTAATACATTTAGATTACAGACTATTTTTCCTCAAAATTCTTAATATTTTTGTTAGATAAGCATCCAAGTTATTTTACAAATGGAACGCCTTCATCCCGATGGCATTGAGCGCAAGGTCGCGAACATCTCAACTTTAATTGGTCTTGAGATTTAACCAAACTTTAATGACATCGCTCATACGATGTTTGCCAGCAAGATACTGGCGTTCCGTTGACTCAAAATTATTTGATTTTTATTTTGTCCGCTTACTTAATTTTGAAATTGGAATACCTGCACCATGCTTTGGAAGAATTATAAAAATTTGCCTCGCAATGTTTGGGCATTGAGTTTTGTCAGCCTCCTTAATGACACCTCAAGCGAAATCATTTACCCGCTCTTGCCAACTTTTTTGGCATTAACCTTGGGTGCCTCGCCGTTAGCGATTGGCGCAATCGAAGGAATTGCCGAAACAACGGCAAGTTTATTAAAACTCTTTTCCGGTTATCTCAGTGACCGCTTTAATTCCCGTAAACTACTTGTTTTCATTGGTTACGCACTCGCCAGCATTACTCGCCCATTTCTATCTTTTGTTTCAAATTGGGAGCAGGTTCTCTTAGTCCGATTAACTGATCGGGTTGGAAAAGGAATTCGCGGTGCGCCTCGTGATGCGTTATTAGCAGCGGAAGTTCCATATGAAAAACGCGGATTGGCTTTTGGATTTAATCGGGCGGCTGACCATTTAGGCGCAGTTTTTGGTCCGATCATCGCTTCCGTTTTGCTTTGGTTTTATGCTCGTAACCCAAATGAGCCAACGGTGAATGAATATCAGAACGTCTTCCTTTTAGCTTCGATTCCTATTGTCATTGGACTTTTTGTGATCGTCTTTTTCGTCAAAGAAGATGGCAAGGAAGAAATTAGTCAAAAAGCTCCGTTTAAATTTTCGCTGAAAGAATTTGATGGTAATTTCAAACGATTTTTATTGGTCATTGCACTTTTTACACTTTCAAATTCTTCTGATGCCTTTTTACTCTTACGGGCGCGTGATGCCGGAATTTCACCTCCGTTGCTTCCGATTTTATGGATGTTTTTACACGTTAGCAAAGTCGTTAGCTCGCTGATCGGCGGAAGTCTTTCGGATAAATTCGGGCGCAAAAAATTAATTTTTTCAGGCTGGATTCTCTATGCGCTGGTTTACTTCGGCTTTGCCTTTGTCAGCGAAGCGTGGCAAGCATGGACGTTATTTTTAATTTACGGTATTTATTTCGGTTTAACCGAAGGGGCGGAAAAAGCCTTAGTTGCTGATTTAGTTCCCGCAGATAAACGCGGAACAGCATTTGGACTCTATAATTTAGCGTTTGGTGTAACGGTTTTTCCGGCATCCCTTTTACTAGGTGGAATCTGGAGTTGGTTTGGCGCACCTGCCGCCTTTATTTTCAGCGCAGGACTTTCAATTTTAGCCGCGATCTTTTTACTCACAGTTTCAAACTCAAATGGCGAACAGCATGTCCAAAGTCCGAAAGTCTAATCTCCAAGGTCAAATCAGGTTCTCCCGACTTGAGACTTGCGACTTGAGACTTTAGACTATTTCCTTATGTTAGACGATTACAATTTACCACCAACCAATCAACAAGGCTTAGATATTCGCTCAACTCCGCGCGAAGAAATGAATTTGTATCCGCTCGATACTTTTAAATATGATTTTGTCGGGCGCGAGATTTGGATTGATTTTACGATTCCTGAATTTACAGCAATTTGTCCATTTTCGGATTTCCCTGATTTTGCAACAATTAAATTAAAATATGTGCCAAATGAGCGATGTGTCGAACTCAAAAGTCTCAAACTTTATATTAACTCGTTCCGCGAAGTTAAAATTTTTCACGAGCATCTGATGAATGTAATTTTAGAGGATTTTGTCAATGCCGTTGACCCGCTGAAAGTAGAGCTGGAAGGTGATTTTAATGTTCGCGGGAATATTAAAACAATGGTTCGCACCAATTACGTTAAAAGTTAAAAGTATAAAATTAAAAGTTAAAAATGCAGAAAAAGAGTTTCTTTAAACCATTAATTCTGAATAGTTTAAGAGGCTTTTTTAATTTTTAACTTTTAATTCTCAAACTTAGTGTGTTGCAATTGAAACCAACTCTGCCTTTCCAAGAGTGTGTTTTTCGCAGGCTAACGCCAAACATTTATCAACTTTTTCTTCAACTTCGCATTCAGACTCTAAACAAACGGCAGCTAACTCAGAAACAATTAAAAATTTGGTTTTCTCAAAAAGCCGTTGTTCGCGAAAAGATAACTGTTTGAAAGTCGTTAAAAACGTAAGTTTTTTAAGTGCGTCACCAACCTTAAAAAGGTCTCCGGTTTGAACTTGGGCGGTATAATCACGAATTCTGATTTTCCAATCAGGCGAGACTTCATCAAAATCTTCAGCTAAAAAATCTAATACTTCGGAGCATTGGACGGAATTGATAATAGGGCGAATTCCAATGTTTTGAGTGTTGTTTTTGGGAACAAAAATAATTGAGTTGTTTGATAAAAGCCGTAATAAATAGAACTCTACCGAACCACCGTTTGTTTGTTTGTTGTCAATACTTTCAATCGAGCAAACACCGTGGTTAGGATACGAGACCTTTTGTCCAATCCTAAAATCCATTTCCCCTCCAGATAAAAGAAACTTCACTTTTGTCTTTCTGCAAAAAACCAGTTTTTAATTGGGTTTTTTTATTGTAACAAAATTGAAAGGAACTAGGAAAGATTTTCAGGAGAATTTTGCGGAAGTTCAATAATAAAGGTCGAGCCTTGTCCTAAAGTTGAATTGACGGAAACTTCGCCGCCATGAAGCCGGATAAGATGTTTAACGATTGCTAAGCCTAAGCCTGTCCCGCCGATTTCCCGTGAGCGGGCGCGGTCAGTTCGATAAAAACGTTCAAAAATTCGTGGTAAATGTTCGTTAGAAATACCTTCGCCTTCGTCTGTAACACTAATCAAATCCATTTGCTCTTTTTCTTCGCAAGTAATTGTTACACTTCCGTTTTCCCGATTAAATTTGATGGCATTATCTACCAAATTGGTTAAAACCTGCTCCAATCTGATCTTATCAGCCCAAACTTTTTTGTCCGGTGCAATTTGATTAAGAAGTTTGATATTACGCTCTTTTGCTTTGGCGGAAAGGTTAGTAAAAATTTCATCTGCCAGTAACGATAATTTTATTTCTTTCGGCTCAATGGTGATTTTTCTTGATTCGATGGAGGAAAGTTCGGCGATGTCATCAATCAATAAATGCATCCGCTCAGCATTTTTACGAATTACGCCTAAAAAACGTTGATTATTTGCTTTGTCGTCAATGGCTCCATCCTCAAGCGTTTCGACAAATGCGAGAATCGAGGTGAGAGGAGTGCGCAGTTCGTGCGAAACATTTGAGAGAAATTCCTGACGGACTTTTTCGAGGTGTTCAATCTGTGTGGTTTCGTAAAAAATACCGATAGCATGACGAGTTTCTTCTAAAACGATCGGCGTGACTTTGACCGAAAAAGTTCGTTTTTCGTTAAACAGAAATTCAAATTTAACTTCGGAAGCTTTGTTATTTTCGAGAGCTGACTGAAAGGCTTTATGAACGGAAAGATCGCGGATCACCTCACTCAAACGTTTATTTTCTAATGCTCCGTTTTTGCGGGCAAAGTCATCATAAGCTTGTTGATTAGAAGCAATTATCTGTGTGTCCGCGCCGACAATGATGACGCTTTCGCGCATTGTTTTGAGAATATCAATCAAAATCTGTCGTGAAGATTTTTCGGCTAATTCTTCTTTTTTCCCAAACCAACTGCTTAATAAACTCATACCGATTTCGGATTTTGGATTTCTATAAAAACCACAACTATATTACCTACAACAATTGCTTTAACTAATAACAAATTTAATTTCAATCAATTGCTTTTTTACTTTTTACCTTTCTAACTATTTCATTCCAATAAAACGATACCCGATTCCAACAACCGTTTCGATACAGGTTCCGCAATCGCCCAATTTCTGCCTTAAACGGCGGATATGAACATCCAAAGTCCGCGTATCACCAAAATAACTATAACCCCAGACATTATCCAGCAAATTTTGGCGGGTGGCGACGCGTCCGGCATTTTTGGCTAAATTGGTCAATAAGGCAAACTCTTTGCGAGTCAACTTAACATCATTTCCGCTGCAAATGACCCGCATATCTTCAAAATCAATCGAAAGTTTTTCGTCTTCGTAACGTGGAATTGCAGCCGTATCGCTTCGGCGTAAAACCGCCCGGACACGTGCCACGACTTCCTTCACCGAAAAAGGTTTGACGATATAATCATCTGCGCCCATTTCCAATCCGGTGATCTTATCAGCTTCGGTGACTTTTGCCGTCAACATAATTATCGGAGTGCGGCGGGTTTCAGGCTCGCGACGCAAACGACGGCATAATTCCAATCCGCTCATTCCCGGTAACATTAGATCCAAAATAATTAAATCCGGCGAGGTATGTTCGTCCAAAGAAAGACGTAACCCTTTTTCGCCCGATTCCGCTAACAAAACCTTGTAATTTTCGCGCTCAAAGTTATAGCGCAAACTTTCGCCTATATCAGGTTCATCTTCGATAATTAAAATTTGTTGAGACATATTCGATTTTGGATTTTGGATTTTGGATTTTGGATTTTCAGTGGATTAAAAAATTTGGCTTAACTTAAAATTTTAAGTCCCAAACCTTATCTAATCGAAAATCGGCAATCTAAAATCTAAAATCTTACTGCTGGTGTTTAATAAATACTGCTTCTTTCATATAAACAGTTAGTTCGCAAATATCTTTGACATAATCGCCGATGCGTTCCAAATCTTTGGCGACAAAAAGCAGACGCGCAACTCTCGTTGATTTGGTAACATCCTGCGACATTGTTTCCATCAAACTACTAACTAATTGTCCGTAAATTTTGTCAATTTCCTCGTCTTTGGCAATTAGCAGACGTGCTTTTTCCGAATCATTGGAAGTAAAAATATCCAACGCATTTTGCAGCATATCAGTCGCTAAATCTGCAATTTGGTTAAACCCGGTAAAAACGTTTATTTCAGGCTCATCGTTCAATTCGAGAGCCGCACGAGCAATATTTGTGGCATGGTCGGCAATTCTTTCTAAAATCGGTGTGATTTTACCGATTGAAATTACCGTCCGAAGTTCTCGTGCAACCGGACGGCGTAGTGCCAAAATATCTACGCTCATCCGGTCAATTTCAATTTCCAGCCGGTCAATGACGCTATCGCCTTCGATGACTTGATTCGCCACTTCGCTATCTCTTTGCAAAAGCGCATGCATCGCCCGCTGCAAAGCTAATTCTACTTCGCCGCCCATCAGCAGTAACCGATCGCGTAAAACGTTAAGTTCGCGTTCCAAAAGTTTTCGTTGCTCCATTAATTAAAATTTAGAACAAAAATCCAAATAAACCAATAGCGAACTGCGACTGTATGCAATTTTAAAGTATGTTATATAGATTAAGTTGATGTGAACGGAATGTTACAAGAATGTGAACAATTATAGAATCTTTGAAATGGATTTAAACAGCCAAAGCATCTGCTTCATCTTTATCCATCAAATCTTTCGGACGGAGGACTGTTTCTAAAAAACCTTTATTGAGTCCAATTTCTTTCCAACTATCAATGTTAAGTAATACTTTGGCTAACGATGATGTCGGCATTGAGCAATAATCTCCGGTCAGCAGACGGATAAATTCCTCAATTCCGGGATTATGTCCAATTATCAAAATTGTCTGGTATTTATCGGAAAATTCAGTGGCTAGATAAAGTAAAGTGGTCGCACTCGCCTCGTAAATTTTTTCTTCAAAGTGAATCGGCTTTTCAACTTGTGCGCTTTCTTTAACTAAAATTGCGGTTTGTTTGGCTCTTTTGGCAGCCGAGGCAATAATTAAATCAGGTTGAATATTATTTTGATAAATGATATTTCCCATAAACGGAGCCGTTTTTAGCCCGCGTTTATTGAGTGGACGCTCATAATCAGACCAATCAGGGTTTTCCCAGCTTGATTTGGCGTGTCGCATTATTAACAGTGTTTTCATTGTAATTTTGCTCGTATAGCCGGCGATAATAAAAGTTCACAAGCAAACGAAGGGGGTCCAATAGATTTTCTTTTAGAAAATCTCCCTAAGACTAAACTTTCGATGCAAGTCCTTAGGATACCATCAAAAACACAGAATTTTAATAAGTAATATTTCTTATTTTGCAAGTAATCAATTATTATAAATAATTCTTATAACTGACAATTATGCTATTAGTTAAAATATCATAAAAACAAATAAGAGCCTACAATTTTATTTGATAATTTTCACTTATAGTTTGTGAATTTTTCCAATCTCGCCTTTTAATTCGGTTGGAGTCAGTCCTGTTTTACTTTTAATAAAATGTGAATAACTGGCGGATGAATCAAATCCAAGTTTGAATGCTACCTCTTTTTGCGAGCTTGTTTCATAAAGCAAAAGGCGTTTTACTTCCAGCAAAAGACGATTGTGAATTATTTGTAATGGATTCAAACCTAAATAAAATTGAGTTGCCGTAGATATTTTGCGTTCAGTGGTGAGCAAGGCTTCGGCATATTCTTTAACCGTATGTGCTGTAGTAAATTTGTTTTCGACCAATCGCAAAAACTGAACTATCAGGTTTGCGCTGTTTGAGTTATTGACGGAATCATCACAAATTCCGGCTATTTCCAAAACATTAAGTAAAAAAGCTTGAAAAAGATGAAGGATAATGTCATTCGTCGCATTCGGATATTTTCGTAAAGCATATTGCAAAGGATTTAACAGTTGCATCGCTTCCGAAAATTTATCGGCATCATTTTCAAAAATAACCGGACTTTTCGAAGTAAACGACATATTTACTAGCAAAGTATTGAGTTTTTTGGAAAAAAGTCCTTCTTCATAACAGCGAACAACGCATCCGGTTGGCTTAGAATAATGCTTGAAAGAATGAATCTGGTGCGGGAAGAGGACATAGCAACTATTTGATTTGACCGGAAATTCGGTCAAATCAACTAAGTGAGCCCCTTCACCTGTTTCAAAAAAAAGAAATTCATAAAAATCATGACGATGCTCGGTGGTCGGATCATATTTTATTTTAGCTTCCCCAAAACGATCCATCCAAATCCAAACATCTTTTTTTTCAGTTGAAAATGTTTCAATTGATTTCATTTGCTTTTGTTTTCAACCATTCAGATTGGGGCTAACTGGTCTTTTATTATTGTTAAATGTTGTTTATAAAGCTTTTATCACTACGATTACTCAAAGTTCTTTGAAATATTCAATAACCGTATTATTTCAATTTTCCTCATATTTTTTTCAAAGTAAAGATGACTTGATTAAAAGATTGTCTGTTATAATCTTGTTCCAGATGAAAACTCAGAAACTTGCTGCCATAGACATCGGTTCAAATTCCATCAAACTTGCGATCATCGAAGCTGCCGCCAGTGATTCATTTACTGTCATATTACAAGAGCGTGAG
>DAORIL010000161.1:0-11217 GCA_035438525.1 Pyrinomonadaceae bacterium | reverse complement strand
TTGAAAATAATTTAAGAAAACTTTCCGAATTGGATACCATCGTTAATCAAGGATTAGAACTTTATCATCAATATTTAGCTGAAAACGGACGCGACTTTTTAACTTCAAATGCGATTACAAGCGTGGTTGCTGCACTGTTTTTGGTTGATAAAAAATACACGCCAGCCGAACATATCAAAAATCTTTTTCCGAAATACAACGAGTTTTCCAAAGCAAACAAAATCGGTAACAAATAACGAAATTTGCCGAAAATGCTAAATGGAAAAGAAATCGCGGATGCGTTTGAGCAAATCGCCCTGAGTGCTTTGAAGACGTTTTTTTGACGCAGCTTTATTTAATCCTTCACGAATAGAATCAAGCGAAACTCGCCGGCTTGCCAGAATGTGCGAAATATCTTCAGCGATTTCGGGGCGGCGATGAATAATCTTTTGGAAAGAATCTTTGTCAATCCGATAACATTCGGTATCAGTGGTCGCGATAACTGTTGCCGACCGTTTTTCACCTGTCATCATAGCCATCTCGCCGAAGTAATCGCCCGTTTTCAAAGTGGCAACTTTATTGCTCAATTCGGTTCCGTCAACCGAAACCCGGACTTCTCCCGCGCCTTTAGTGATAATATAGAGCCAATGTGCCTCGGCTCCCTGTCGGGTCATCGCTTCGCCGCGAACAAAAGGCGCAACGCTCAGATGCTCTGCCAACTCACGCTGTTCATCTTCATTGAGAGTCTGAAAGAGTTCTACTTTTCGCAAAACTTCTATCCGGTGCATGATTTCTTTTTCGAACTGTTGTTGACGGTGTTTGGCATCATCTTCCGAAATAAAAAGTGCTTGGGCAGGAATTGAAAGCGGAATATTGTTACGTTTCAGTGCGGAGTATATCCGAGTCCGAATAATTGAATTGGTTGGGTCATCCACTGCAAAATCTGTCAGCCAATAACGCACTGCATAATTTATGTAAGAATCTTTGAAATCATAGGCGATGCAATTGATCGGCGGGTCTGAAGCAATGTTGGCAATAGGTTCGGCGCGCAAAGCATTTTCGACTGCCTCAATGACTTCTGTTGGCGAATAGCGAAAATCAACATTAAAATAAACCCACATTCGATGTTGCCGCGGCGAGTTGGAGCGTTTTCCCAAGATCAAAAATTGTCCTTTGATCAAAAGATTGTTTGGAATAAAAACGGTATCCCAATCCCGTGTTTCAATCGTCGTTTGCCGCCAGCGAATTTCCTTGACTCGCCCTTCATATTTATCAAAACGAATCCAATCTCCGGTGTTGACGGTGTTATCCATTTCGAGCGCGATGCCGCCGACAATGTTTATTAAAGTGTCCTGCAAAGAAAAACCGATGATCGCTGTCAGAACTGCAGAAGTAGCGATAATTCCTGTCAAATCAACGCCGACTTTAGTCAGTAAGGCAATTGCCACACCGACATAGGCTAAACCCATAATGAGGTCTCGCAAGATGCGTGGAATATCGAATCTTTGCAGAGCAATATCAAAAACAAGGACGCTGATCACATTGATAATCGCTACTCCGGCAATCAGCGAGGTCGCCCACTGCGTCCAACGATTTGCCCCGCTGTTTTCCTGATAACCGTAATAGAGGAGCGAAGCCGAAAGGAATAATCCCAGAATCGAAAGTAAAAATAATAAAACTGCATTAATCAGGCGTGGTCTGCGTTTAGGCACAAATGCGCCCAGCGTAAAAGAAAAAAGAATTAAACCAAGAGCAAATAAAAAATATTCGCCGTAGGTGCCGGAAACGGTTTGCAGTTGTTGCCAGAAACTCATCTTTATTTGTGATTATTTCGAGATTTATTTAAATTAACATTATCGTAACATGAACTAGAGTTTGTGGATAATAGTTGGTGTTTGCCGACAAAGGAAAACTCTGATTCATCAAATTATTTTTCCTCTGCCTAAACTATAATGTTTTAAAATTCTTAATTCTAAACTTTCTTGTTTAATAACTTTCATTTATCCTGTCATTAAGTTATTCAATCATTTTTTGAGGTCAAATTTAAGTGAAAGCAATCGTAAAAAGCAAAGCGGAAGTGGGTTTGTGGCTCGAAGACGTTCCCGAACCAACCATTGGCATTAATGACGTTTTAATCAAAATGAAAAAAACGGGCATTTGCGGCACGGATGTTCATATTTGGAATTGGGATGCGTGGGCACAAAGCACGATCAAAGTTCCCACAATTTTAGGACACGAATTAGTTGGTGAAATTGTCGAAGTCGGTTCAAATGTCAGTGATTTTCACGTTGGCGATATTGTCAGTGTCGAAGGTCATCTGGTCTGCGGGCGTTGCCGAAATTGTTTGGCGGGCAGACGGTTCAAATGCGCTCATACGCTTGGTTATGGAGTCAATACGGACGGCGGTTTTGCAGAATATATGGCTGTTCCTTATACAAATATCTGGAAACATAATCCGGGAGTTGATTTGGAAGTTGCGGCGATTTTTGATCCGTTTGGAAATGCGGTTCATACGGCACTTGCCTTTGAAGTTTTTGGTGAAGACGTTTTGATTACCGGTGCCGGACCAATTGGAATTATGGCGGCGGCAGTTGCTAAACACGCAGGTGCAAGACACATTGTCATCACTGACGTTAATCCAAAAAGACTTGATTTAGCTCGTCAAAACGGAATTGAACACGCCATTAATGTTACCGAAATTTCGATTGCTGATTACCAAAAGCAGCTTGGAATGAAAGAAGGTTTTGACGTTGGAATGGAAATGTCGGGCAATGCTTCGGCTTTCCGCGATATGCTCGCCAATATGACTCACGGCGGAAATATCGCTTTTTTGGGAATTCCCCCTGATGAATTTTCGATCAACTGGAAAACCGTTATTTTCAATATGTTGACCATTAAAGGCATCTACGGGCGCGAAATGTATGAAACCTGGTATCAAATGAACGTTCTTGTCGAAGGCGGTTTGGATATTTCGCCCGTTATTACACATCGTTTTTCATACAAAGATTTTGCTGAAGGCTTTGAAGTAATGCGAACGGGAAACAGCGGAAAAGTTGTTTTGGATTGGACAGAGATTTAGGGAATTTGTTTCTTTTGCGAAAAAAGTATGAGTTTTAATGTTCCCAACATGAACAAGAGATTTACAGATTTTCGGTTGGAGTGAAATTCGATGAATGATTTATTAGCTTGGGCATTGCAAAAAGCGCGAAAACAAACTTTAACCTTGGTCGAAGATTTGTCGGATGAACAAATGAGTTTGCAGTCTGTTAACGGCGAAAATCATCCGACCTGGATTCTTGGACATCTTTTGTTGGGTGATATTTATCTTTTGTCATTGTTAAAAGTTCAGGAACTTTCGGAAGATTTTTCAAAATTGTTAACTAAGTATGGACCTGGAACTACGCCGATTTCTTCTGCAGAGTTTTATGATTCAAAAAAGATTTTAGTTGAAAGACTGACTCAGACAAATGAACTTCGGGTTGAAACGGTTCGACAGATGAAAATAGAGGATTTAGCCGAACCTATTCCAGACAAAATACTGGCGCAAACGCAGCCGACAATCGGACATCATCTTCAGACATTGGTGTTCCACGAAGGACATCACGCCGGTCAACTATCCGCCTGGCGCAAAACACAGGGAATATCGGCAATAAAGGGAGCTTTTGCACCGGAAGGATTTTAAAAATTTACTGAATAATTTGAGAAAGTATTATCGGGTAAATTTATTTAGAAGTGAAACAGGGTTTAGAAATTTAGAGTAGTGTAAGAAATTTATTTTGAGAGATAAAAGACAACTTGCCATTCGCAATAATAATGAACTTTATCGGTCGATTTTTGCCAATCATAAAATTGTCTTGAATCGAACAGATTTAATTTGCTACACGATTGAAAAAACTCCTTTGCTTTATTCCAATTTGGTAACCATTTCCAAAGATTGGGCACCTGATGAGATTTTTGAAAAAATTGATTTAAAATTTATAAAAGAAAACTGGTTGGAATGGTCAATTAAAGACAGTTTTGCCGTTCTGGATTTACATAAATATAATTTTTTAAAACTCTTTGATGCACAGTGGTTTTATCTCGAAGCTGGAAATTTTACGCCGACAGCACAATCAGAGAATTTAAGTTATAAAATTATAGATAACGAAAGCGATTTAGCAGTTTGGAGAACAATTTGGGATTCTGACGACAAACTCGGAAAAGAAATCTTCAATCCCAAGTTGTTAAATAATCCGCTAACTTATTTTGTTGCAGGATTAAAAGATGAACAAATTGTTAGTGGCTGTTTGATTAACAAAAGCGATGATGTTTTGAGTATTTCAAATTT
This sequence comes from Pyrinomonadaceae bacterium, assembly GCA_035438525.1. Lineage (GTDB taxonomy): Bacteria > Acidobacteriota > Blastocatellia > Pyrinomonadales > Pyrinomonadaceae > JAIBCC01. The sequence continues at coordinate 6,911 of DAORIL010000161.1, read as the reverse complement.
CTTTGCGCCTGACAAAAATATTGATTACTGGTCGGAAATGATCAGTTTTATTTTTTCTTCGATAGAGCAGACAGATATTGTCGGTTATCAGAGAAATGATTTAGTTGATAAACTCAAAACATTGGGGTTTGAAGCAGTGGGAAATTTAATTGTTTGGCTCAAGAAACAGGATTTTTAGATTTTATTTGCAAATCAAATCAAAAAAAATTGAAGTCATACGTAAAAAATTCGGTTAAAATAACTTTGAATTGGACCGAATTTCAGCTTAAATTATTGTTTTTAATAAAACATTTAAAGAAGTAAAATCAGTTTTTTTTGGTAAACTTATCTCTATCGCAGATAAGAGATTTCAAAAAGATGGGTTTAGTCTGCTTCGCCTACTCATCAAATTCTGCCAAGGAAAGAATTAAGGAGTTAGATAATTTTTGGTTTCGGTTAAAATCCAATTTATGGATATTTTGAAACTTTTAGACTCTTAAATTTTTCTTTTTTAATAAACTTATGTATTCAAAAATTCAAAATCAATTAGAAAACACAATCAACGAAATAAAGTCCGCAGGCCTTTATAAAAACGAGCGCGTTATTGAAAGTCCGCAAGATGCACGAATTGAGGTAGCAAATCAGACTGTCTTGAATATGTGCGCTAATAATTATCTTGGTCTGTCAGATCATCCGGCGATTGTTGAGGCGGCGCATAAGGCTTTGGATGATTGGGGTTACGGACTATCTTCTGTCAGGTTCATTTGCGGAACTCAGGCAATTCATAAGGAACTTGAAGCAAAAATCAGCGAGTTTTTAGGAACGGAAGATACGATTCTTTATACGTCTTGTTTCGATGCGAATGGCGGATTATTTGAAACAATTTTGTCGGAAGAAGACGCCATTATTTCCGATGAACTCAATCACGCCAGCATTATTGATGGCGTTCGGCTCTGCAAAGCAAACAGATTTCGCTATAAAAACGGCGATATGAACGACCTTGAGGCAAAATTGCAGGAAGCAAGTTCATCACGAAATAAAATGATTGCGACAGATGGGGTTTTTTCGATGGATGGCTATATTGCCAAACTCGATGAAATCTGCGACTTGGCAGAAAAATACGATGCGTTGGTGATGGTTGATGATTCGCACGCCGTTGGATTTATCGGCAAAACCGGACGCGGAACGCCCGAGCATTGCGGTGTGATGGATAAAATTGATGTCATTACGGGAACGCTCGGCAAAGCGTTAGGTGGTGCAAGTGGTGGTTACACAACAGGGAAAAAAGAAATTATCCAACTTTTGCGTCAGCGTTCGCGTCCGTATCTTTTTTCAAATTCAGTTGCTCCGCCGATTGTTGGGGCTTCAATTAAAGCGATTGATTTACTAACTGAATCAACCGAATTGCGCGACAAATTGCAGACAAACACCAAATATTTCCGCGAAAATATTGCCAAAATCGGTTTGGAAGTTTTGCCCGGCGAACATCCGATTGTTCCCGTAATGTTTGGTGATGCAATTCCGGCAGTCAAAATGGCTGAATCGCTTTTAAGCAAAGGCGTTTACGTTATTCCATTTTCGTTTCCGGTCGTTCCAAAAGGCAAAGCGCGAATCAGAACGCAAGTTTCAGCCGCGCATTCAATTGAAGATTTACAATTTGCAGTGGAAAAATTTGCCGAAGCTAAAGCGGAATTAGGGATTTAGATTTATTTTTAACGCAAAGGCGCAAAGTGGCAAAGACGCAAAGTTTAGAAAGTCGTTTTTGCCTCCTTTTTTGTCTCGAAGTAAATTTTCTTCACCGCCCGAATTGTGTTGGCATGAATCTCAACTGTGTCATTTATATCCATGGCATAGCCGCCTGACATTGTGGTTACAATTGGGATATTTCTGTCCTTGGCAAATTCCAGAACCATTTCATCACGTTTCATCAAGCCAGATTTGGTTAAACTAAGCCGTCCAAGTTTATCTTTTTCAAATGGATCAGCTCCGCCGAGATAAAAAATAATGTCGGGGTGGTGCAAAATGACACGCGAAAGGGCTTGGTCTAAAGTCTCTAAATATTCAACATCCGAAGTTCTGTCGGATAATTCAATGTCGAGCGTTGAATTTTCTTTATGCAAAGGATAATTTTTTGCACCGTGCATCGAAAAAGTGAAAACTTCGGGTGAATTTTTGAAAATAAACGCCGTTCCATTTCCTTGATGAACATCGCAATCAATTATTAGAAATCTTTCCGCTAACTTTTCGCGTTGCAAAACTCTAGTCGCGACGGCTACATCATTTAAGACACAAAATCCTTCGCCTCTGTCGGGATAGGCGTGATGCGTTCCGCCTGCGAGATTTGAGGCAATCCCACTTTCAATTGCATATTTTGCGGCTTCGATTGTTCCGGAAATCGCATGGAATGAACGCCGAACCAAACTTTTTGACCACGGCAGACCAAGTTTGCGAATTTCTTTGGAAGTCAATGTTCCATCAACCAATCGCGAAATGTAATCTTTGGTGTGAACAAGGTGCAAATCTTCAGTTCGTGCAGGTTCTGGTTCGACAATTTCATTTGCCTCAAGTGTTCCTTCGGCTAACAAAATATCTTTGACCAATTCAAATTTGCGAATCGGAAAAACATGACCTTCGCCTATGTCGGCGTAATAGTAAGGTGAATAAAAAAGGCGGTAATTATACATTCAAGAAAAATTGTAGCGGTTAGTAAAGAAAATTTCATCTTAAATCTTAAAAAGGAAAAGTGGCTTACGTTCGGGAAACATAAGCCACAGTTTTAGGCGGAAGGGAAGCTGAAGGCAATGCGGAGCAGACAGGCAAAAGGCGGTAATTTTCAAAGGACAGGCTAATGTGCTTACAATAAACTTCTCCGCAAGTTTAATTTGTCGGCACGAAAACTTTTTCGTTTGGACGACCCATATTGAGCTTTCTGGCTTCTCGCTCAATTACTTTAGGATCGCTTTTCAAATTATGAATTTCTTCTTGAATCAACAAATTTTGATTCGTTAATTGCTCAACCTCGGTGTTTAACTTTTGGTTTTGCTCCATTTCTCCGGTCAATTCGGAGAATGCTCGAAAATTTATGGTTAAGCAGAGCATAAAGGTTATAAAAACCACTACTGCAAAAACAAACCATTGTGGAGTTGCGCTTTCACGATTCGACTTCATCCGTGTTCTGCTTCTTGGGCGTGAATTCAATCTCGGTGATGTAACTGCGTTACTATTCTCCCAATAAATACTTGCGACCTTGCTCAAGTAGCACCTCCAAAACTTCCTTATCTTCAGCTTCGGCGTAAATCCGAACCATCGGTTCTGTTCCTGACGGGCGCATCAGCATCCAGCTTCCGTCTTCGAACATAAATTTAACGCCATCCATCCGATTTATATTTTCAATTTTTTTGCCGCCAATTTCTGTCGGCTCCTGCGCGAGTCTTTCTTTCAAACTTGCCGCAACTTTTTGTGTCAATTTGACACCAATTCTGCCTGATTCGAGATTTCCAACTTTTTCAATCAATTCATTCAACTGTTCGGTCAAACTCTTTCCGCGTGCCGCAACTGCTTCGGCGGCTAACAGACAGGCTAAAATGCCGTCTTTTTCGGGATAATGACCTCTGATTGAAAGACCTGCGGATTCTTCTCCACCTAAAATAATCTCGTCTTTATTTATCAATTCGCCGATGAATTTGAAACCAACCGGAGTTTCGTAAAGTTTTAATCCGTGCAGCTTAGCAACTCTGTCAACTAAATGCGAAGTGGCTACTGATCGTGCTACTCCGAGTGTCCAACCTCTCGATTCTGCTAAATAATCAACTAGAATTGGAATCAGTTGATTCGGTTGGATAAAAGTTCCATTGCTGTCAATAATACCGAATCTATCGGCATCTCCATCGGTTGCTAATCCTAAAACGCACCCATTTTGAACAACTGCATCGCGTAATTCACCCGTTTGCTTTTCACTTGGTTCAGGGGAACGTCCGCCAAAATTAACATCCCGCCAATCGTGGAGCGTTTCAACCTCTAAACCATTATCGCGCAATATCTTATCCAAATAACCGCGACCTGTTCCCCAAACAGCATCGTAAACATATTTGCCACCGTTTTTTGCAATCAGGTCAAGACGAATCTTAGTTTTCAAATCTTCCAGATACGCCGGACGCGCATCAAATTCTTCAATCGAACCATCGTCTTTATCAGCCACATTCGGAGTGCTTAAGATGATTTCTTCAATCCGTTTTGTAATCTCTGGTAAAGCAGGCGCACCATCCGAAGTTGAGAACTTAATCCCTTGATATTCAGGCGGATTATGCGAAGCTGTAAAATTCATTGCTCCGGCAGCTTTTTCTGTCCGAATAGCGTGCGAAATAGTTGGTGTCGGCGTTGGATGATTGCAAAGTAAAACTCGAAAACCTTTTTGTTTTGCAATATTTGCGGCAACCTCAGAAAATTTTTCGCCCATAAACCGCGAATCGTGTCCAACTATCAGAGTTTGTTGCACCTTATCACTATTTGTTTCTGTCAAATAACTGCAAATTGCTTCGGTTACTAATTGAACATTTTTAAATGTGAAGTCGTCAGCGATAATTGCTCTCCAGCCGGACGTTCCAAAACGAATGTTCATAATCTAAAGTTAGAAAAAGGGGGTAAACTGTAAATCAAATTGTATAACCTTTTATCTTGATGAGCTTGACCGCAAATAATATTTTTGCTCAACTGTGAGAGAGAATTTAGCATAAGAAAATTCTGATGTAAAGAGTTTTTCTGTTTTACCTAACCCTATTATTTACAACGTATTAAATAGAATTGCTAAAGTAAATGTTAAACTAACTGCTTAAAGGTGGACATTAGGTGAACGGAAATCCACTAAAGTTACAAATGTCAAGCATCAATAATAAATACAACATTTACAGTCCACACAGTTTTTCCACACCTGTGAATAATTTTAAGCAACAGCTTAATTACTGCTAAAAATCAAGAGGCAGAATTCCGACAAAAAGAATGAAAACTAACTCAAGGTTGTGTGTCACTTTGTGGTTTATGGAATATATTAAACCGTTTTGTGTCATTTTGCAACAAGTAGGATGTTTTTTTGTTAAAAACATCCCCGCTCTAAGTAGTTGATACATCAGTATTTAGCAAATCAATCGAATGGCACAGAGATTGCTATGCTAAAATTGAGATAAAAATCGGAGTTGCTCGTTCCATTTCAAATTAAATATCTACAAGAAATAGCAATTTTAAAATAAACTGAGCGTTAGAGCAGTTTTGCTCGCGCCTGCGGAACAACTCTAAAATATTAAACCACAAAGGTTTTTGGAGATAACAAAAAGATTATGAGACCAATTAAGCACGTTGAAAAAGGCTTAACCTACATTGCCGGCGGATTATTTAACGCAGTAAAGAGCGTCAACCAATTCAAACCGAACCCGTCCTTTACCCCTAAATGGGCTGACAAACCAATTCAAAAGTCTTGGGAAAAATCAAAACCGACACTTGGTTTTCCACGTAAAACTGATTCGCTTTGCCCCCAATGCGTAATCGAAGCCCGCGAAGAAATTTTAGCCGGAAAGCGCGATGTTTCTACACTTATCAATGAAAAAGTTGGCGAAATTAAAGCCGAAATCATTGAACGCGACGGTCAAATCTGGATGATTAAAGATTGCCCGGAACACGGACGCATCGAAGATTTGATGGCAATCGATTCAAAATTCTTGACCCACATTGAATCGCTTTTCCCCGGACGCGATATGCAATCGCACAATGATGAAAAATTGCATAATCACGGTTCTTCGACCATTAAATATGGTCGCGGCGCAGTTTTGACGGTTGATTTAACCAATCGCTGCAATATGATGTGCGACCCATGTTTTATGGACGCTAACCAAGTCGGGTTCGTTCACGAACTTTCGATGGAAGATGTCCAGGAAATTCTTGATAACGCGATTTCGATCAAACCGCGTCGTCAAATGTCAGTTCAATTTTCGGGCGGTGAACCAACCTTATCGCCGCACTTTATCGAAGCAGTCAAATATTCGCGTAAAGTTGGTTACAATTCGGTTCAAGCCGCAACCAACGGAATTGAATTTGCGAAATCAAAAGAATTCTGTCGTGAAGCTGCCGAAGCAGGTTTAAGATTTGTCTATTTGCAATTTGACGGAATCGGTAATGATGCCAACTCGCACAGACAAATCGGTAATTTGTTTGATGTTAAATTAAGAGCCATCAACAATTTGCACGAAGCAGGTGTTGATATTATTTTGGTTACAACCTTGGTTAATGGCGTTAATAATGACCAAGTTGGTTCGATTATTCGTTTCGCTCTCGAAAATCCAAAGAAAATTTCATTTATCGCTTTCCAACCTGTTTCGTTTACCGGTCGTGACGAACATATTACGGAACAACGTCGCTTGCAACAACGCTATACTTTGTCGCATCTGGCGCAAGACGTGCAAAAACAAGTTGGAATTACCGAACCGACCCGAGATTGGTTCCCGCTTTCATTGATGGGCGCATTTGCCGATTTCGCTGACGTGGTTCACGGACCAGAAGCTGAATGGGGACAAGTTTCGTGCGGTTGCCATCCGAATTGCGGTGTTGGAACTGCGGTGATGGTTAATAAAGAAACCAAAGAAATGGCGCCTGTTCCGCAATTTTTGAACATTCAAGGATTGGTCAAAGATATGCAGCATATCACTGACACCAACCGTGGCAAATGGTTTTCAAATATTATGATGGGCTTGGCATTGTTGAAAAATTACAATCCATACGGCTCACCTGATAGTTTGACCCTTGGCGGAATCTTAAAGAAATTTGATAAATCATTTGGTTTGTCAGGTAAAGATTACGGTAAAGTCGGACCGGACAGAACAATGGCTGACATCGAAAAACGTCGTCAAGACCCTTGGAACTTCCTGTTTATCGCCGGAATGTGGTTC
>DAORIL010000160.1:0-11235 GCA_035438525.1 Pyrinomonadaceae bacterium | reverse complement strand
AACACCTTCATTCCCACCAACCATCACATCTGTTTCAATCGTCAAAATTTCAAGTGTGATCTCAATCGTTGGAGTTCCACCTTTGCTGACTTTGATTATTTCACTTTTATGGTCATTAAACCCTTTGGCAACAATATTTACTTGATAATCTCCGACATCTAGTTTTTTGAAATGAACTACGCCTGATTTGTTCGACTTGAGAAAACTAATTTGCTGAGTTCCCTTGACAAGGGTAACTTCCGCATCAGGAATGACTTCACCGAGTTGGTTTTTAATGATTAAATTAATGCCTGTATCTTGAGCTTGGGCAATAACGGAAAATATTGAAAAGAATATAGTTAGAGAAACGAGTAGAATACTTTTACAGGGCTTCATAAGAGTAAATCTCCGATTTAAGGTTTTGAATATTGGGGGGAAAAAATCTAAGGTTAGAAATTTCAAAGTTAAGTTACAACTTATTTCTTTTTATTTCAAACATTTAATGGATTCTCTCCAAAACAAAAAGGTTTGCTTTAACAACTTAAAATTTTAAGAAACTATAAATTTTGATTGATCAGGTTTTCGATTTTCGTTTGGTCAAAACCGCCCGAGTAAAGGACTTTACCGTTTTTGTCGATTAAAACAACAGTTGGATAACCGGCAACTCCATACTTCTTCGCAACTTCTTCCCCTTGATAAAGAATCGAAAGTTTAGACTTTGTATTCTTGATAAAAAGATTGATAAGCTCTTTTGAATCAGTAACATTAACAGCCAACAGGTTAAAGTTTTTATCTTTGAATTTATCCTGCAAAGCGTTTAGTTTCGGCACCGAAGCCTGGCAATATCCGCAATGGAAAATCCAGAAATCCAGTAAAACAACTTTGCCATTATAATCATTGAGCGAAACTGTTTTATCCGTCTCAAACATTGGCAGATTAATTTCGTAAGCAACTTCGCCTGTTTTTATCAAATTATCTTTCAACGGCTCAGCGTATGTATATTCATTCAGATACGTCGAATAATACCAGGAATTTTCAGTCGGCGGAGTCGGATTTTCGACCAACTCCGAGTAAGTTGTTTTGTTGAAATCCTGATTAACGTTATTTCCGCGATAAATTTCAATCGGCAGATAATTTTGTTTATCAATGGTCAGCCGATAAATGGTTTTGCGGTCTATCGTCATTGGTAAGATCTTGCCGTTTCCGCTATCAATAAAAGCTTTATCCAGAGCAAATTCAACTAAATAATAGCTCACATTATTAACTTTGGTTTCGCTGATCGATTTAAGCAGAGATTTGTCGGCAATGATTTTTGGCAACACATTCCGCCACATCAACGGAGAAAATTGGAGATATGTAGAAGAATCAAGTCTGTCACTTTTGGGTTTTGACTCAACTTTGATGGTCTTGCCTTTTTCGTTTAATTGAAATATTTCGGAACCATTGTAAACGATGGATGAATTATCGTCTCGGAACTGGAATTTTAATCCCAGATTAGTTTCGAACGGAGTAAATTCTAAAAAGCAATCGGCTTTTGATTTCGCCAAATAGGCTTCGGAAGCATAATTATATTCCTGATTATATTTGTATTTTATCGTTTTCAAAGACGATAATTTTGCCGCAGTTTTTTGCAAAACCGCTTCAGCAGAAAGAGTTTTTGAATTTTGAGCTGCTGCCATTAAAACAAATATTAAAATCAGTGAAATTGGAATAATGATTTTCCGAAACATATCCATCTCCTTAAATTTTTATTGAAATTTGATGTCTATCAAAAAATAAGTTGGAATCGCATATTTTGTGCCAAATTCCTCCGGATTGATGCCGGATTGAGCCACTTCGCAATATGATTTTGAGCCGTCTTTATGATCATAAGGCATCATATAGGTCATGATGTAAGTGCTTTCATTGACCGGAATTGCTGTTTCAGTTTTGGCCCCAAGAAAATTTTTCATCACAAAGCCGTTGAGTTTTTCGCCGACTTTAAATTCTTTTTCGGACGAAAATCTATCAAATTGAAACTGAAATCTTGCCAAATTGTCTATAGTTCGTTTGCTCAAAACCCGAAAACTGAAAGTATTGCTTTTAATTTTTCCCAAATCGCCCAATTCATTTGAATCAAGTGCAACAATTTGTTTGGCAAATTTTCCGTTGGTAAATTCTTTGATGGAAATGATAAAGTGTTTTTCTTTCAAATCTTCTCCAACGAAAGTAACTTTGTCGAAGTTAATTCCTTCAAAACGTAAAATGCTCAAGATGTCAGGACTGTCATATTTATAATTAAACTGCATTTTTATATCGGATTCAGTCGCAAAAATATTGGTCATCAGTAAAAAGACGATAGCTAAAAGTAAAAGTAATTTTTTCATGGTTTTCTCCTTATATTTGGGTAAACTTCGCCTGTAAGTTGAGATGTGAGAATCTCAACTTAGTAATTTTCACAATGATTAATGATCTTATTTAATCAAATCTTCTAAGAACTTCAGAACTTCAGGACTGTTGTTATTTCTAAGAGCGCGAATTGCTTCCAATCTCAGTTTGTCCGACTTATCATTTTTAGCAATATTGAGCAATTTATTAGTTGCCTGAGCATTTTGAGGCAGATTGCTGAACGAATTGATAATTGAGAGTTTGAATTGATCATCAGTTTCGGCATCATACATTTGGGCAAGCATATCAACCATTCCATCACTATTTGACCAACCGATAAATCTTTGCAAATTTGAAAAAGCTAAACGGCGCAGTTCGAGGTCTTTTTCATTGCGGAAAATTTCCATTAATTTATCAAAACGGAGCTTTCTGATCGGATTTGTATCTTGTTTTGGATCGTGATTTGTGGCTCTTACAGTTTGTCCGGTTACAGCTCTGGGTGCAGGAGTGGTTACCATATTTTGACCTTTAGTTGCAACGGCTTGTTCAGCTACCAGTCTATTTTCGACGAAAGCCAACGGAGCAAAAGAGCCAAATACCGTATATGTCCCTGACCCAAAAGAATTGATGATAGCTTTTTTGAGGTCTTTGTTTGATTCGGCTGAGTATAACTGAGCCAGATAATTATATGAGGCTTCATCATTTATGCCCGCAATAGAATAAAGAATTTCAGTGCGGATTTTGACATTTGCTTCATTTTGATAGCTTTTTACCAAAGTCTCGCGTAAAAGCGGATTTAGCTCATTAACCACAGTTGTCGGAGCAATTTCAGGAGTTGTTGAATAAACGTTAACACCTCTAAAACCGTAAGATCGATAATTTCTTAAGGTGCGAAGAACTTCACGTTTTAAGGTTTCGCTGGCTTTGGAGTCAGTTCGCAACATTTGTCCCAATACTTCAATTCCTCTTTTCGGATCGGCGGCTAACAAACTTTGAAACGCGGCAAGTTTGATTTCATCTTCACGGTCAAGTGGTGTTTGCTGCGAAATGGTAGCGGTTCCGGCAAGTGTCAGCTCAGTCGCCAGTCTATCCTGATTTGCGATATAAGAACCGGAAGTGCTTTTTCCAACTGAGGTTACTACTGGTTTTGAGGTTAAAGTGTAAACCTGATATCTCATCACTCGTGCATCATCCGCCCACGATGAATTTGGAAAATTTTGCAGCAGTCGGTCAATCGTTTCATTGGTTTCCTTGATCATTTTTTGTTTTTTGTAACAATAAGCTAACCAATAAAATGCTGCATCAACATAAGTTTTGTCGGGGCAATCGCAAACAAGTTCATTAAACTTTTCGATTGCTTTCGCCCATTCCTCTTTGTCCATTAATTCACGCGCCTGACGAAAAGTGCGGTCAAATTTTTCGTCCCCGCTCTCGATATTTTTACTGAGAATTGTTTTTTCTGAGGCTGAGACAGTTACCGGCGACAACACAAAATTGAATCCAAGACTCAAGACACCGATAAAAAATAATGCTTTAATAAAATTTGTTGTTTTCATAACTTTTTCCTTCTTTGGTTTGACCTTTGACCTTTGATTTTCAGTTGTCTTAAATATAATTTTTCTACTATTCCATTCAGCTACTAACAAATACAGGAGATAAATTAAGCCTTTAAGCAAATTAATCAAAGGTCAAAGATCAAAGACTAAAAATCAAAACCCTTGCAAACTAGCGATAATATTTTGATTTTTTACTCTTTCTTTAATTTCTAAAACTTGTTCTGGAGCCGGATTTAAATTCAAATTGGCAATGTCTAAGAGATACGGCTCAATCTTACTCAACATCTCTTCGGCAAAAGGTGATCCGTAAGTTTCGGCTCTTTGGCGGAGCGCGAAATTATTTTGTAGTAACTTGCGGGCTTGTTGTTTTTCGTAGGAAATATCATACAATTCGCTACCTTCGACAAACCGCGCATTTCTAAAAGACCGAAGCAATAATTCGACTTTTTCCAATTGTTTGGCAGTTTCCGCCTCTAACGCCTGTAACTCTTTGATTTGCTGATCTTCCTCACTTGGTTTAGGATCTTTGGCAACAAGATTCTGATTCGGTTCAGCTTTTCTGACAATTTGTTTGACGGCAATTGGTTTAGGGCTAAATTCGGTCGTATTTCTTTCATTTTTAATACCTTCATCAGACTTATTAGGTTCGACAGGAACAATCGCTACCTCTTTTTTAATTGTCGGAAGCATTAACTGAAAACCTTTGACATTTTGCGAAGCGGCTGCTTTTTCAAATGGTTGCGGTTCTTTGACCAAACTCATTAAACTAAAACTAACTGCCAATAACATGACAGCAACCCCAGTCACTAAAACCGGATTAAAACGTAAAAAAGCGAAAATTCTGGAAATAAAACCGTCAGTAGCCGCCAGGATTGTTGGTTGCGGTAAAGCTTCAAGTTTGCTCTGAAACTTAGCCGATAGATCGCTCGGCGGCTCAACTTCAAATAAATAGTGCGAATAGATTCGTTTTTCGCGCTCCAATAATTCAAATTGGGAAGTGCAACTTGGACAATCGAAAAGATGCAAACTAACTTGTTCAGCGGTTTGGTCATCAAGCTCGTCTTCGATTAAATCATCAATCAGTTGTGCGTATTTTTCACAATTCATCTTTCACCTCCAAATACGGCTGGAGCATTGTTCGCATTTTAATTTTTGCTCTGAATAAATCAGTTTTCAGCTTGGGAATCGCATCGCCCGTAATGTCAGCAATCTCGTTGTAACTAAGCTGTTGAATCTCTTTCAAAATAAACACCATCCGTTTATCTTCATCTAATTTGGCTAACGCCGCACCAATCACATTGTTTAATTCTTTGTTCAAAAATTTTTCATCCGGCGCAGGATTTTTGTAATCAACCAAATCAAGTGTTTCAACCTCTTCATCGCTTTGCTTGCCTTCTTTCCGGCGCGAACGAAACGATTTATAGACCGTATTTTTAGCAATACTGCATAACCAGGTTTTGAGTGCTGCCTCTTCTCTTAAAGAATGAAGATTTTTGTATGCACCTAAGAAAGTGTCTTGTGTCAGTTCCTCCGCCAAAGCATGGTCGCCGAGCATCGCATAAATAAATTTGTAAATAAAACGGTGATGCTGCTCAAAAATCAAGCCAAAGGCTTCCTTATCGCCGCTTTGCGCTTGAGCGACAATTTCGTCCATAAAATTTTTGGTTTCTGCACTTCCGTGATAGAGCATTGAAAAATCCATATGCTTTCAACTCTCAAAAAAATAGGTTACTCGCTTGATTAGTTCCTGATTTTTGAAAAAGGATTCAGCTTTTTTTGGAAAAGATAAATTTTATACGATTTTTATAAGGAAAAGTTTGTGGTAAAAGGTCAAAACAATAGAGGAAACACCGCGAAATTCAAAAGGATTGAGGAGATAGAGAGAGATAAACAGGAATTGATCTGTGAAAAATTTATCCCTGTCCATCTCCTTTATCCCTCTGAATTGTTTCATTTATTTTTTCAAACTCTTTGCTAATTCTTTCAAAGCAATTTCTAAAACTGCATCTTTATTTTCAACAAAATCCGAAACTTTCGGCGTAGCTAAAATATCGGGAACTACTCCGACTCCGACAAATTCGGTCCCATCCGGGAACAGATCGTGTTTACTGCAAATTCGAGCCATTCCGCCACCCGGTAAAGAGATAACCAAAGGTTGTCCGGTGCTGCCGCCGCTTGGTTCGCCGATGATCAGACCACGTTTCAAAGGCTTAAAGGCAACCAGAAAATCTTCGGCGGCGGAAAAAGTGCGCGGACTGGATAAAACAATCAAAGGTTTCAAAAACGGCTCAATATTTTCACCGCGCATTTTTTTGATTGCTTCTAAATTGTATTCAAAAGCATTTTCATCACCAAAAGATTTTTCAGATCTGCCCCACGGACGAAAAGCCGGGTGATATTCGCGGGTGAACCATTTAGATTGTTTGAAAGACTGATTAACCAAAAAAGATAGAATATGATAACCGACTCCCGAACTACCGCCGCCGTTGTTGCGTAAATCCAAAATCAAAGCATCCGCTTTGGAAATTTCAGCAAATTTATCGGCAAACATTTTGTCCGCTTTTTCTTCATCAACCATCGTATTAACTTTAACCAGCGCAATATTTCCCGACAACATTTCCATTTCAAATGCCGGACGCGGTGTAATCATTTTGCTTTGTTCTGCACCGGAAATTCTCAGCAAAGTCTTTTTGAAAATATTTCCTTTTAAATCTTTAATTGTTAATTCGACAGGTTTTGCCAATGCGCCGAGCAACAAATTGTATTCATAAACTCTGGTGTCGAGCGATTGCGGAGTTGATTCGCCAACGTAAGGCAAAACTTTCTCTTCGGCGTATTTTTTGACCGGCAAACCGTCAATTTCGGTAATTTCCTGACCGATTGCTAAACCTTCATTTTTCAGTTTTTCGTCCAAAATCCGCACAATGATAACTTTGTCTTCGATCAATCGGGTGCGGATGGCAGGTCTTTGTGAAACTTCGTCACTCAACGCCGCTGGAAAATAAACATTGGTATGTCCGTCTTTGAGTTTTGAGCAGAACATCTGCATAACCTGATAATATTCAAGCGTTGATTTGGTTGCTAAAACTTTCGGGATGAATTCGAGATAGGTTTTGTCCCAATCCAAATCGGGAACGAGCGGAAAATTGATGAAATTATACTTTGCCTCAGACCAGAATTTTGATAATCCGGCAATTTTTTCTTCGTCAGAAAGGTTTGGTCTATAAGGGGTTTTCATCGACGGACTTTCCCAAAAATTGCTGTCATTCCAGAAAAAAAGTTCGTTAGCTTTGATTTGGGTATAACACATCGTTTCGCCCTTTTGCACAATAAAGTCGTAAGTTTTTCCCGCTTCGACATCAAAACTAATTTTGTCCGAATCGGTGATAAAAGTGACTTTCTTTTTAGCACCTTTTTTGACTGTTGTGTCATAAATATCGGGTTTGGCATCAGGCGCGAGTGTCCAACTGTCCTTTTTAAAAACCTCTCCATCCTGAATACTGATGACATTGGTATTTGATTTGATGATTGGCAGTTTGTCCTGCGCATTTGCTGCTAAAACAAACAAAATAAAGATGATTGATAATTTAATTAATTTCATATTTGCTCCAAAATATTGGTAGATACAGTCAAGCATAAAATAAATCTACACAACAAAATAGAACAAAATTAGCCTATAATTTTTTGAATTCCTTTGGGAGAAATCCGGTTATTTTTTTGAAGTTTCGGGTGAAATGACTTTGGTCGGCAAAACCGCATTGCAAAGCAATTTCGGTCAAAGAAAGCTCGGTATTTTTAATCAACGAAATGCTTTTATTGACTTTTACTTTTCGCAGATACTCGCCCAAGGTGCAGGAAAAGTATTTGGTGAAATGTTTGGAAATAGTGACAGGATGGACATTTACCGCTGTTGCTAAATCATCTAAACTTGGTTGTTCTGACCAACAATCATTTAATAATTCGTGCAATTTTGTGATCCAGTCAGGCGTTTTGCGAGTGCTTGATTTTTGGATTTCTTCAAGCATACTGAGCAATAAAATTTTGATGGATGAATTGGTCAAATCATCATTTATCATTAATTCACTGTGGATTTTGAGCATTAAAAATTTAACATCTAAATTTTTGGTAACAGCTAAATTGAGCAAATTTTCTGAGATTTGGTATTGATTTAAGAATTTTTCTTCCAAATCGAGATTGACGCATTTTGACGGAAAGACTTTGATAATTGATTGATGCTTTTCCTCGGCATGATAAAACCTGACATCACACGCATATCTTTCGTAACTTTTACGGCTTCTTTTTTCTACTCCTCCGCCATGTAACATAAAGCAAATGGTCGGATTATCGTGTGAATGAAATCGGTCATTGACGATACCTTTTTGATAAGAAGTTGTGCCAGCCGTTAATCCTTCAAAATAACGATTGTCGGTTATTTCACCCGAAAACGGAGCCAATAAATTTTCCATCTTTGTTAATGACTTTTTGAATCAACGAAATGTTAGCAAGAACTAAAAGGAAAACACCTGACAAATGAATTTTGTGACATTTTTTTACAAATGTTTAAGCGAAATCCACCGCCAAAGAATAGCTCGACAAAGAAATTATGATAAATGAGTTAGATTTTGGATTGAACGTTTAATAAAATTGAATCCGAAATCCGCATTCCGAAATCCCAAATTTATATAGGTAGAACTACCTATTTTGCGGTTAAAGTGTTCCCAAATTTCTGAATTTCTTTTATGCTTAGAGAAAGTTTTACCCAAATTACTTTTGGCAGATAAATATTTGATGACATTAGCCCCCGATACTACTTTTGGTCATTTCAAAATTATTTCAAAACTTGGCGCAGGCGGCATGGACGAAGTCTATTTGGCTCAGGATTCCCGCCTTGGAAGAAAAGTCGCGCTGAAAATGCTGCCCGAAAAAATTTCATCGGATTCCAACGCTTTAGATCGCTTCAAACAGGAAGCACAGGCAGCTTCTGCTCTAAATCATCCGAATATTATTACGATTCACGACATCGGCGAATTTGAAGGTAAACATTTTATCGCCATTGAATTTATCGAAGGCGAAACCTTGCGCGAGCGAATGAAAAGCCGTCTGACATTTGACGAAACTCTTTCAATTTCCATTCAAACCGCCGAAGCATTGTCCGCCGCACATCAAGCCGGAATTATCCATCGTGATATCAAACCCGAAAATGTGATGATCCGCCCTGACGGCTATGTTAAAGTGCTGGATTTCGGTTTGGCAAAACTTTCTGAACCAAAAGGAAAGAATTCTGCCGAAGCTGAGGATTCAACTAAAAAGCTAGTCAAAACGAATCCCGGCGTAGTGATGGGAACTGCTTCGTATATGTCGCCTGAACAGGCTCGCGGCAAAGCGGTTGATGCCCGAAGCGATATTTTCAGTTTCGGGGTGATGATGTATGAAATTTTGGCGGGACAAGTTCCGTTCAAAGGCGAAACGATGATGGATGTTATCTCAGGAATTATGAATTCGGAACCGCCACCGTTGCAGAGTTTTGCGCCGCATCTGCCAAAAGAATTAATTCGTATCGTTCATAAAACTCTCAAGAAAAAACGAAATGAGCGTTATCAAACGACCAGAGATCTATTAACCGATCTGAAAGATTTTCGGGACGAAATTCTTTTGGAAGCCAAACTCGAACAAACCGCAGTTCCGAATAAAAAAGAGAGTGAAGCTTCGATTCCTTCGACCGGAAAACTTTCGACCAGTTCTGGTGGCGGGATGAAAGATTCTCTCCTGCTGATTGATTTTGAGAATACAACCGGCGATTCGATCTTCGATCATACTTTGAAGACAGCTTTGACCTTTGCGCTCGGTCAATCTCCGTTTCTCGACATTGTGCCAAATGCCAAAATTGTTCAAGCCTTGCGCCAGATGAGACGCGAGCCGAATGCTCAAATTACCAGAGAAATGGCTGAAGAAATTTGTCTGCGGCTCAATTTGAAAGCTTATCTGGTCGGCAGTATCTCAAATCTGGGTTCGGTTTATTTTCTCACTTTGGAAGCAATTTCCCGTAATGGAGAAAGTCTCGGACGCGAATATGAGCAGGCAAATTCCAAAGAAGAAGTTCTTTCTGCTTTGAGTCGGGCAGCAACGGGAATGCGGGAAAAACTTGGTGAAAGTCTCAGTTCAATCCAGAAGTTTGATATTCCATTTGATTTGACCACTCATTCCTTTGAAGCAATAAAGTTTTACAGTTTCGGACAGGAAGAATCATTAAAGGGCAGACCTTTGGGAGCAATTCCATTTTATCAAAAAGCATTGGAATTCGATTCCGGGTTTGCGTCGGCTTATTCAGGTTTATCAACAGCCTATGCCAACAGCCATCACTGGACATTAGCAAAGGAAATGGCAACTAGAGCCTTTGAATTGAAAGATTCGGTCGGCGAATTTGAGAAACTGCGGATCAGCTATTTTTATTACTCTTATGCAACAGGCGAGATAAATTATGCCATTTCGACCATGGAACTCTGGCGCAAAACTCAATCCAACAGTGTATCACCTTTTATAGGGCTTGCAGATTGTTATATGAGACTCGGACAATTTGAAAAAGCAGTGACTATTTGCCGTAAGGCGTTCAATTTGGGAGTATTTATCAGTGCCGCCTTAAGTGCTAATCTGGCGGAGTCGCTTTTACCGCTTGGTAAGTTGGATGAAGTTAAGACAATCTGCCGTGAAGCCATCGCTAAAAACATGGATTGCGAATTTTTTCGTGTTCCTCTTTATCTGGTTGGATTTATCGAAAATGATCAGGCGGCGATGGCTGAACATCTGAAATGGTTTGCGGGAACAACAGATGAATATCTCGCGCTGAATCTGGAAACCGGAACTGCCGCCTTTCAAGGAAAATGGCGCATAGCTCAGGATTTTTCCCGAAAATCGGTTGAGCTGGCAAGCCGTAGTGATGCTAATGAAGTTGCTGCCAAATTTGCCGCCGATCAAGCTTTAAGAATTGTATTTTGGAGTAACGGGGCAGGTTTGCCGAAAGGCGATGAAGGTCAACTGAAAACGGTTCTCAAAACCCAGACGAATAAGGCGCTGAAGTTAGAACGTGGCAAAGAAGTGATGACCCGCGCCGCCCTCGCGCTGGCAGTCGCCGGACAAACAACTGAAGCGGAAAATTTGATGCAGGAATTAAATGCGGAACGTCCAAAGGATACAATTCTTAATGAAATCTGGTTGCCGACAATTCGTGGCGCAATTGATTTACAAAAAAGCAAAGCAAAAGAAGCGACTGAAGAATTGGAAATTGTCGAAAGATACGAAAAAGCTGCCGAATTTTATCCGCAATATCTGCGAGGAT
>DAORIL010000159.1:0-11263 GCA_035438525.1 Pyrinomonadaceae bacterium | reverse complement strand
AAAATCAACAGTTTAACGGAGAAGTTTTTTCAACCATTGAGATCGCGCAAAATTTTGGAATTTCGGTAATGATTAGCGGTTCGATCATGCAGGGAAAACTTTCGCGAGGATTGCCGGAAAATATTAAAGAAAATTTGGGAAATTTGGGATCGGATGCGTTGACTAGTTTGCAGTTTGTTCGTTCAACTCCGGCAGTGACAACGGCTTTAGTTGGTATGAGTAATCCCGTGCACGTTGAGGAAAATATGCAATTAGCTAAAATTCCTGTAGCAACAATGGAACAATATCAGAGCCTTTTTTCGTAAAGTCTAGTGATGAACTTTTTATCGGGGATTATTTCAACAATTTTAGGTTTGATAATTGGCATCGTTATCGGTTTCTTTCTGTTAATTGCGCTCAATGGATTTTCGGGAAAAGCAGGGGATTATGCCGTTTATACATATATTGTTTTGGCAATAATTGTTGCTTTAGCAGTTGGGGCGATTTCTTTTGCTGCCACTAATTATTTGGGAAAAACTTCAATAAATAAAGCGTTAGCTGTAATTTTGCCAATCATTGTTTCTTTAGTTTTAAGTGTTATAGGTGATATTGTGGGAATGTTTATTTCGGCAGTTGTCGCGGAAAATTTGTGGAAAAAATGAGTAAAAAAAAGATAAAAACTTATTCGGAATTTTGGGATTTTTATGTCAGCGAACATAGCCAGCCTTTGAATCGTTTGCTGCATTTTGTCGGGACGAGTTTGGGGATGGTTTTGCTGGTTTGGTTTTTAGTGAGCGGAACTTTTATTTTCATTCCCCTTTGTTTTGTGGTCGGATACAGTTTTGCCTGGGTTGGTCATTTCTTTATTGAGGGCAATAAACCTGCGACTTTTCAATATCCGTTGTGGTCATTTATTTCCGATTACAAAATGCTGTTTTATATGCTGACCGGCAAAATGAACCGCGAAGTTGATCGGGTGACTACCAATTTAAGACGATAATTTAACTGATTAAAGACTTTAGCTCCTCAATTGAATCTTGCGCGATTAATTGAAAGATTTTAACATCAAAATCCTTTGGTAGTGTTCGGGCTGTCACTGAGTCGGTTATTACAAACAAACAAGACTCTAAACCTTTACGAAAATTGCGTTTGCGGACATCGCGCGTAATAATGCTGTCCGCTTCGAGTCCTGCCGCAATTAAAAAAGTCTTTGACCAATCCAAAAATCTTTCCCAACCGGAAACAATCCCGATCAATTCTTCAGGTTTAGGTTTTGTTTTGCCTTGCATTTGGGCTTGGACCGAATTTATTTTTAATGGATAAATCGGGATTGATTTAGGTAAAAAGGGTTGCAGCCGTTCAGCATGTTTGGGCGTAGCAATCAGGATAGAATTTTTTACCATTTTGGACTGCGCCATTTCATGATGCGTAATGCCAAACATCGGAAAATGAATTTCTCCCTGCAATTCAGAGAAAATAATTCTTTGTAAATATTCGTCTTCTTCGGCAATTAAAATCCGTTCAAATTTCGGATTCTCGAAATATTTTTGAAAGCCGGATTCGATTTGAGAATTTGAATAGCCGAGGCGATGAGCGCTTCTAAAAAAACGTGAAATTAGCACATCAAGTTCAGTTTCGTTGCGGGTGATGACAGTCTCGCGTTTTTCTTTTTCTAAAGTTTTGACAAAAACTCCGCTTCCTTGACGGGATTCTACCCAACCGTTTTCTTCCAGCCATTGATAGGCAGTGGAAACCGTGTTTTGATGGATTTTGAAGCGGAGAGCTAACTCACGAACACTGGGCAGTTTATCGCCAGACTGTAATTCTTCACTTGAAATTGCTAACATTATTTGACGCGTAAGTTGCTCGCGCAAAGGGATTTCCGAATTTTTTGAAAGCCAAAGTTTCATAATTTCTAACCTTGAATATTTTCTGAAATTAATTCTAAAGACCGATTATAACGATACGAAATATTAAAATGCCCATCGTCAAATTCTTCGTGGAGATGTGGAATTTTGTGTTTTTTCAATCTGTCACACAAAATTTTTGCGCCAATATCAAGCGAAAATTCGTCCCGAGTTCCAGCATCAAGATAAAGTAGTTTCAACGATTTTAAGTTTTCAACCGAATTTTCAACCAATCGAACGGGATCGTGTTTGAGCCATTTTTGCCAAATTTCGTCGCGTAATTCGCCTGTTTCCAAATCAAAAGGTAAATCAAATTCTGAACCGTTTGGCGAATAACAGGCACTCATTCCGATAATGTTGAGCCCGTCAAAATCGTGTTTGCCTTTCTTTTCGTTTTCATCCCAGAATTTTGCCAATAATTTTTTCGGATTACCTTTGAAAGCGCGGAATGCTTTGGGAAAGTCAGGTAAATAACACATTTCAAAATAACAATCGCCGCTGGTTGAACAAATCAAACCAAATTTATCGGCGTGACGCATTCCTAAAATTAAAGCACCGTATCCGCCCGAAGATTTTCCCATTACTGCCCGTGAATTTTTATCGGGAATTGTCAAAAGATTTTCATCGACAAATTGCACCAATTCAACAGTTAAATAATCTTCGTAATTGCCTGTTGCAGTTGAATTTATATATTGTGAGCCGCCATAATGTGTAAAACAATCGGGCATTACAACAATCATTGGCTTAATTGTTTTTTCGTCAATCAATTTGTCCATTCGCTGAGCCAGATTTGGAGTAAATGCCGAATCATTCAACAGCATTTTTCCGCGTCCGGTAAAGCCGGTTAAGCAATAAACAACGGGAAATCTTTTTTCTCCATCATAATCAGGCGGAAGATAAACGTAGAGCTCACGTTCAACATTATCGCCAAGCGGATTATCCTTCAAAACTTGGCTTTGATGGTTTAAGATTTGAATGTTTCCTTTCTTCATAGCGATAATTTTTAAACTAAAATGACAAAGGCGCAAGGCGGCAAATAAAGAAAATGTCGGAAAGAACACTTTAACTCTTACTGTCTGCGTTCCTTTGAGTTAAAATAGATTCCTATTATGCCCGGTGATTTAATAAATGTTAATCCAAATGCGTTGAACTCGACAATTGAGTTTCTGACAGCGATGGTTACGCCAACATTGCTGATTTCGGCAACAGGCTCACTTGTTCTTTCGACCTCAACAAGGCTCGGTCGGGTTGTTGATCGTGTTCGTGAGCTTGAAAAAAGGTTGAGTGAATTGATTATGGTTGAGGATAAAAACACGATTCCACTCTATGATAAACGGCTTGAGACGGTAGTAAATCTACTGGATAAAGTGACAAGCCGGGCGCGAATTCTACAAAAGGCAATGTCCACCTTTTATTATGGATTGGGGTTTTTTATTCTAACCAGCGTCACAATTGCCGCCGCCGCATTTTTCCCCAGTTATCGCTTAATTCCGATTCCGGTCGGGATTATCGGCATTATCTGCCTGTTTTGGGGAAGCGTTTTAATGCTCCGCGAAACCAGAATGGCAACTGCTACCATTAATGTTGAAATGGATTTTACCTGGAGCTTGGCTAAAACCGTTGCGCCAAAAGATATTATTAGTAAATATTCAAAAAACATTGACGAAAATATTGAAAAAACGAGAGATTAATGATGAAGCCAAGCTACCTGCAATTATTGGAAACAGGCGAGTTAGAAAAAAGAGTAAGTGCTCTCGAAAAACTTCTCGAATCCTGCACGATTTGTCCGAAGGATTGCGGAAACAATCGTTTGAATGATGAAATCGCTGCCTGTTATTCGGGCAGACTGCCGATTGTTTCGAGTTATACCGCGCATTTTGGCGAAGAACCTGCTTTGTCAGGAACAAACGGTGCCGGGAATATTTTTTTCGGGAACTGCAATTTGCGGTGTGTTTATTGCCAAAATTTTCAAATCTCGCAAACCTGGAAAACGCAGAAAAAGAACGAAATAACGCACGAAAGATTGGCGGAAATGATGTTGGAATTGCAGACAAAAGGTTGCCACAACATCGGATTTGTTTCGCCAACTCATTTTGTTCCGCAAATGGCCCGTGGAATTTTGCTTGCCGCGCAACAAGGCTTAAAACTTCCAATTGTTTATAATACAAACGCTTACGATTCGGTTGAAGTCTTAAAATTGTTGGATGGAATCATTGATATTTATTTGCCCGATTTGAAATACGCCGAAGACCAAGCCGGTTTTGAATTTTCAAAAGTTCGCGGCTACGCCCAACACGCCCGCGAGGCAATCAAAGAAATGTTTCGGCAAATGGGCGATGAATTGGTGCTTGACGAAAACGGTTTATTGAAAAAAGGTTTGGTCATTCGTTTACTCGTTTTACCTAATGATTTGGCGGGAATCGAAGAAAATTTGCGTTGGATAAAAAACGAATTAAGTCCAAAAGTTGCTATCAGTTTAATGGCGCAATATTATGCAACGAACAAAGCGGCAACTGATTCACGATACATTTTGCTTTCACGCCGAATCTCGGAAAGAGAATGGTTTTCGGCTCTTGAATTGGTCGAAGAGTTAGGTTTTGAAGAAGGCTTCTTGCAAGAATACGAATCGGCATCGTATTATTATCGTCCCGATTTTAATGATAAGGACAAGCCTTTCAAGGATATACGGGATTTTCAATAGTGATGAAAACAATTGAAGCCGTCATTGAAAATTCAAAATTTGACAAATTTCTGCCTTGGGCAGCTTCAACAATTGAAACTAATTACATTAGGCTTTATTCAGGAACTAATGACGAAGAAATTGGCTCGATAATGCTTTCGGCTTGTTCTTTATCAAATGGAGAATTAATAAAAGAAACGGGGTTAGAAAGGCTAAAAGAATTTATTTCGAATGAAGGTTTTGTTTTAGCGGGCGGATTGGTATTCAAAGAGAATGAGGAAATTAAAGTTATTCCAAATTGTTGCTGCGGACTGGAAGATTGGAACGAATGGCTTAATGTGCCAAGTGGCAAATGCCAAATCTGGACAGGACACGACCCCGAATCCTTAATCGAAATTAATGATGGAAAAATAAAGATTTGGCAGGATAGAAAAAGTAAAAGTGAAGATCAATCAATAGAATTTACGATTGATGAAATGTTTGAGAAATTACAATATGTTGAGAAAGATTTGAAGAATTTTCTCTTTCGACTTGGTCAATGGACAAGATTTATTGCTCCTGAATTGGAAAAACAAGTTGTCGAACATTTCGCAAAAAATATGAATATAAGATGACAGATTTAGATTTAAAATTTATGCGCCGGGCAATCGAGTTGGCGCAAAACGGAATAGATTCAAACGAAGGCGGACCTTTTGGCTGCGTTGTAGTTAAAAATGGTGAAATAGTTGGTGAAGGTAACAATTGTGTGACTTCAACCAATGATCCGACTGCTCATGCAGAGGTTGTGGCAATTCGGAATGCTTGCGAAAAATTGAACAGTTTTCAGCTTGAAGATTGCGTAATTTATACCAGTTGCGAACCTTGTCCGATGTGTTTGGGAGCAATCTATTGGGCAAGACCGAAACAAGTTTTCTTTGCCTGCAACCGCGAAGATGCGGCAAATGTTGGGTTTGATGATGATTTTATCTATGAAGAAATTGCCCTTCCGATTAAAGAACGGCGAATTAAAACCGATTTTTTGTTACGCGAAGAAGGCTTAACAGTTTTTGAAAATTGGGCAAATAAATTGGATAAAACCGAATATTAAATGTCAAATAATTCCTATTTTTTCTTAGTTCTTGCGCTAGTGGCAGGAATGATGATGCCGACTCAAGGTGCAATTAATACAAAACTTGCAGCTTATGTTGAAAATCCCGTTTCTGCTGCGTTTATTTCATTTGCGGTTGGCACGGTTGCGCTTTTTATTTATTTGATTGCGACAGGAATTCCTTTATCCAATTTGGCAAATGCCAAAGAAGCACCTTTAATTGCCTGGACTGGTGGACTTTTAGGCGCATTTTTCGTTTCAGCTGTAGCTTCCTCAGTTCCACGAATTGGCGTAGCAATGACCTTTAGTTTGGTGATAGCCGGTCAAATGTTGATAACATTATTTTTAGACCATTTTGGTTTTCTCGGCGTTCCAGTGAAAGAAATCAGTTTGGTTAGAGTTTTAGGTGTTACTCTGATTACAGTTGGCGTTATTTTGATTAGAAAATTTTGAATCAATTGATAATTTCTATTAAATGATAAAGTTTATTTTGAACAATCAAACCATCGAAACTGAATTGCCGATCGGCACAACGGTTTTAGATTTTGTGCGCTACTACAAAAATTTGAAAGGGACCAAAATCGGCTGTCGTGAAGGCGATTGCGGAGCTTGCACGATTCTAGTTGGGGAATTAAAAGGCGATGAGGTTAAATATCGAACAATGACTTCGTGTTTGATGCCGATTGCCAACGCTAACGGAAAACATATTGTAACGGTCGAAGGAATCAATAAACCAAATAATGAACTAACACCAGTTCAGCAAGTAATGGTTGACGAGTCGGGAACCCAATGCGGTTTTTGCACTGTCGGTTTTGTGATGTCGCTGACCAATTTTTGTCTCGATGATTCCGCCAAAACAGAGGAATCTGCGATTTCGGCAATTGATGGAAATATATGCAGGTGCACGGGTTATAAGTCTATTGAAAGAGCCGCTTCGCTTCTCAGTGGACAGTGTTCATTAGTCAGTAGTCAGCAAAATCCGCTTGAATGTTCAATTAAAAATGAAACCGTTCCAAAATATTTTGCAGACATCAAAGAAAGACTCGAAACTTTGCAAACAGACCAGTCTCAAATCCCAAATTCCAAATCCCAAATCGTAGCTGGCGGAACCGATCTTTATGTCCAAAAGCACGAAGAAATGGTTTATGCTGAGGCAACGCACGTTTTGTTTGATGATGAATTGCGGTCAATTTCTAAAACGGACGATTTTGTGGAGCTTGGCGCATCAGTGGTGGTGACAGATTTACTCGAATCAGAAATATTTAACCGTCTTTTTCCAAATCTTTATCAACACTTAAAACTCGTTTCATCTACGCCGATTCGCAATATGGCAACTTTGGCAGGGAATTTTGTCAACGCTTCACCAATTGGTGATATGACAGCGTTTTTCTTAGGATTGAATGCCGAAATTTTTTTCAATACTGGGCGCGTTTTGCTGCTCAAAGATTTTTACCTTGGCTACAAACAATTAGCAAAAAGCGAGGATGAATTTATCAGGACGATTCGTTTTAGTAAAGATTTTACTCATTTTAATTTTGAAAAAGTCTGCAAACGCACATACTTAGACATTGCCTCGGTCAATTCCGCAATCAGTTTGAAAATTGCCGACAAAAAAATAGAACAGGCTCACGTTTCATGCGGCGGAGTTTTTGCCACGCCTTTGTATTTGCGAAAAACTTCGGAATTTTTACAAAGTAAAGAAATTTCAAATGAAATAATCGGGCAAGCCAACGAAATCTTACAAACCGAAATTAGTCCAATTTCCGATGTGCGAGGCTCCGCAGAATACAAAAGATTGTTGGCAAGACAATTATTTACAGCGCATTTTGTTGAATTATTTGGAATTGGTTAAATAAAATTATGGCAACAATTACTTTTTGGGGCGGAGTCGGTTCGGTAACAGGCTCAAAATATTTACTCGAACACAACGGACGCAAAGTTTTAGTTGACTGCGGACTTTTTCAGGGCGAAAAGGAATTACGCGAGCGAAATTGGTCTGATCCGCCTTTTGACCCAGCCTCGATTGATGCCGTTATCATTACTCACGCGCACGTTGATCATACGGGATGGCTTCCGCGACTGGTTAAACTTGGCTTTTCGGGCGAAGTTTTTACTTCGCGTGCCACGGGCGATTTGATGAAATTGCTGTTGCCTGACTCCGCTCGTCTGCAAGAGGAAGAAGCCGATTATCGCAACCGCCACGATTTGACTTCGCACAGTCCGGCGCTTCCGCTTTACGATGAAGATGATGCAAAAGCGGCGTTAAAATTATTGCACCCGGTTAAAAATAATGGGGAATTTGTTCAAATCTGTGAAGGTTTTAGCGCAAGCTTTCGGGTTGCCGGACATATTTTGGGCGCAAGTATGGTTTTGGTGACAATTGATGGGGCGAAAGCTGATGGAAGTGATGTTCGATTCCTTTTTTCGGGCGATTTAGGACATTACGACCAACCGATTGTCAACGATCCTGCGCAACCGCCAAACTGCGACTATTTAATGTGTGAATCAACTTACGGCAATCGTCTGCATGGTGACGAATCCGCCGAAGACCAATTTGTCAAAGTAATTCATGATGCAATTGGACGAAAAGGACCGATTTTGATTCCGGCGTTTGCTATCGGACGAACACAGGAAATTTTGTATATGATCCGAGAGCTCGAAGAGCAAAAACGCATTCCGATTTTGCCTGTTCGGGTAGATTCACCAATGGCATCTCAGGCGACTCAGATTTACAACCGTTTTTCCGAAGAACACGACCGCGAATATACTTCGATTTTGATGCAAAAACGGCATCCGTTGCGAACTGGTTCAATGATTACAACTTCAACCCGTGACGAGTCCAAAGAGTTAAATAAAGAACATGGAACCCGTATTATAATTTCAGCATCGGGAATGATGACGGGAGGACGGGTTTTGCATCATGCAATGCGGATTTTACCGGATGAAAATGCAACTTTGATTTTTGTTGGTTATCAAGCCGCCGGAACTACCGGACGAAGAATCCAAAACGGGGAAAGAGAAGTAAAAATAATGAAAAACTGGATTGATGTCCGCTGTCACGTCGAAAAAATCGAGGGTTTTTCTGCCCATGCTGATTGGAAAGCAGTTTTGCGCTGGTTGTCAGGCTTACATCAAGCCCCCACGACGATTTTTACGACTCACGGAGAACCCGAAGCCGCAGAAGCTATGGCAGAGCATATCCGCGACGAATTTGGTTGGAATGTGGTTGTGCCCGAATATGGACAAACGGTTGAATTGAGTTGATAAAATGATTGATATTGGTAATTTTACGGCAATCAAATTGGTTTCCGGCCCAGTCATAATGAATTAATAAAAAGAAACCGGACTGTGGGAACACTTTCTATTGGAGGACTCATCCGAGTTCTGATAATTCAACCGACAACTTATCAACAAAGGAATAATTATGTTTAATGATATAGATTCGCAATTAGATGGCATCAGGGAAATTTTCGCTGAAGCTAAACAAGAGGACAATTGGAAAATTGATGAACCAATGCTTTACAGCTTTTATTTTGTGGATAAAAGTGTCGAAAAATTGGAAAAACTTGGGTTAAAACTGGAGGCTGATGGGTATGATTTCGTTGATATTTTTGAACTAGGTGACGAAGAAACCGAAAAATCGACGGGCGAATATTTGCTCCATATTGATAAAATCGAAATTCATACGCCCGAATCCGTGGCTCAACGAAATGTCGAGTTTCAAAAATTAGCAAATCAATTTGAAATTGAAACTTACGATGGCTGGGAATTTGGCGAAATTGGTGACGATGAAGAAGATGAAGAAGATGCACTTTAGAAAATAAAAAAGAGCCGCTTTACCAGCGGCTTTATTGTTGTGTTATCAACTAATTAACGAAACTTTTTACAAAATACATTGGTTTATTGCAACAACTCTTTGCCAAATCGAATGGGAACTATATTATGTGTGTAATTATTGGCATTGTAACCAAGATAGATTCCAATAACGCGTCCTTTACTATCAAAAACAGGATTGCCCGAACTGCTATTACTGAAAACCGTAAAAAATGATCTGGATTCTTCTGCTGTTTCTTTTTTCGGACCGGAAAATTTATCAATAAGTTGAATAGTATTTCCCATTTCATCCGAATATGTTTTGTTGACCAATATTTTCATTACTGTAAGTCCAGTTTTTTCTGTAAAAACGATGAAATTATCGGCGGAATCTTTTTTAAGCAAGTCATAGTTATCGTAAAGTTCCGGGGCTTTTAGTTCTCCAGGTATTTTTACTTTAATCAAACCGACTTCGTGCTGATCGGAACTGCTGACGAGTTGGGCGTCCAGTTCATTACCTTTATGAAAAGCTACTTTGATTTCTATTTTGTTGGAAATATTTTCATAATTGAAATCAGCCTTTATTCCGAGATTGGCAATCATTCCGCGTTGCGGTTTGGTGTGGGATGGAATCCAATCTACAGGGGGAGCACTATCAACTGTCGAAATCTTTTTCAAATCCGCCGACAATATAATCCCGGGGGGAATCGTGCTTCCTTCATAACTTTTTACCGAATGCCAAGGAGCAGCCACCCGGCGACTTGTCAAAATAAAGCCGTCTGTCGTCACATCAAAGCCACCTGCCGAAACGTAATCTTCAACTGGAACATTATATTTCCCTTTATCCTCTACCAGAACAGGTTCAAAACTGCCTGAATCATTTTCCACATAAACCGGCACTGCTTCCGCCTGACTCATCATTTGAATGCCTTTTTGTTTGAGAGTTTTGACCGGAACATACAGAAAATAAATTTGTTTCCCGTTGGTTTTATTGATAAGTTGCCAATGACGTTTAATTCGAACTGCCGATTGTTCGTATTTGTCCAGAATTTTTTGATTGATAGAATTTTGATTAGCTCTATCATTAACTGAATTAGTTTGTGCCGTAACTTGGATAATTAAAAGACTAACGCATAAGATAAATATAAAGATTTGATTTGATTTTTTCATAATAGTTTTCTCCTGATGACAGTTACAAATTTTCTAGAAACACCAAAAAATCGGGTTCTAACACAATATGCGGAAATCTAAAGCAAAAACGGACAGAAAAAAAATAAATTGGTGAAAATAATTTTATCAACAATCATCGCATTAATTTGTTTTGCCTTTAATTCGATTCTGTGCCGATTGGCGCTTGGAGGTGAAACAATTGATGCTGTTAGTTTTACAGCTATCAGACTTGGCGCAGGTGCAATCACTCTTTTAATAATTTCATTTGCCTTAAACCAAAAAAAAGCGGATTTTAAACGCGGGAGTTGGTTTTCTGCGTTTTTTCTTTTTGCCTACGCAATTTGTTTTTCCTTTGCCTATCTCAAATTAACGACTGCCACCGGGGCTCTGATTTTGTTTGGGTCGGTCCAAATGACGATGATTTGTGCGGCACTTATCCGGGGCGAAAGACCGAAAATTCTGGAATGGGTCGGATTGCTGCTGGCTTTCGGCGGATTGCTTTATCTGGTTTTTCCGGGGCTTTCTGCGCCTCCGGCTGTTTATTCAATTTTGATGATGTCGGCAGGAATCGCCTGGGGTTTTTACACTCTGCGCGGAAAGGGGAGCGAAAATCCTTTGGCGGATACG
>DAORIL010000158.1:0-11272 GCA_035438525.1 Pyrinomonadaceae bacterium | reverse complement strand
CGAGCAATTTAAAACAATTTGTTGAAAAACTTTTTCAAACAAATAAAGAAAATTCAAATGAAATTCTGCCCCCCTCCAATAGAATGTCAGAAAATCACAAATCTTTTCCCTTAACCGAAGGGGAATTTCAGAACTTCATCAAGCATCTTTCAATTATGTTCTATACGGCTGAGGTAACTCCGCCATATAATCCGGTTTACATCAGTCCTGCCTCTGAATATTTAGGCTATTCGATTGAAGAATGGAGAGATAATCAAAATTTTCGGGAACAGATAATTCACGAAGAAGATCGGGAAAATATTTTGAAATTAACGCAAGAATATATCAAAGAGGGTAAAGATTTTGAGTATGAATATCGAATAGTGGGGAAAAATAATGAAATTTACTGGGTTAAGGATAAGGGGTGCTTAGCCCGAAATCAGGCAGGCGAGGTTGTTCGGGTTCAGGGGGTAATGATTGATTTTACCAAAGAAAAGGAAACTGAACTCGAAATAAAAAGACGGGAAAATCTTTATCGCACCATTTCGAGAAATATTCCAAATACGGGAATAATCCTGTTCGATCACGATTTACGCTTCACACTGGCTGAAGGGGAATTACTGGAGAAAATGGATTTAACCCCTCGGAAGATGGAAGGGAAAACCGTTTTTGAAGTATTTCCGGAAGCAACTGCCGAACAATTAGCCAGATATTACAAAGTTGCTTTGGCTGGCGGTTTTATCAGTATTGAGCGGGAAATTAAAGAATTGGATATGTTTGTCCATAACTATTTTATTCCGCTAAAAAACGAGAAAAAAGAAATCTATGGCGGGATGTCAATCTGGCAGGATATCACCGACAGCAAAAGAAGAAATGAAAGATTAAGAGAAAGCGAAGAGCGTTATTATGAACTTTTTGAGGGTGCCAACGATTTAGTTTATGTCCACGATTTGGCGGGCAATTATCTTTCAATGAATCGCGCCGCTGAAAAAGTTTTTGGATTTACCAGAGAAGAAATTCTTAAACTCAATATGGGGCAAATAATTGCCCCGGAATTCGTTCCTCTCGCCAAAAAAATGATGGCGGAAAAGTTAAAGAAAGGTGCTAAACAAACCGTTTATGAAATTGAATGCATCGCTAAAGACGGTCATAAAGTAATCCTTGAAATAAATAGCAGTGTTGTTTTCAAAAATGATGAGCCTGTTGCAATCCAGGGAATCGCCCGCGATATTACTGAGCGAAAACAAACTCAAGAAGCCTTGGTTGAAAGAGAAGAACGCCTCAGAAATCTTTTTGAAAATGCTAATGATTTAATTTATCTCCTTGATTTAAACGGTAAATTTATTTCAGGTAATAAGGTTATCGAAACCCTTTTTGGCTATTCCTTAAAAGAGTTGAAAACAATGCACTTTACTCAAATAGTTGCTCCTGAGTTTGTCGAATTTTCGATTCAACTAATGGATGAAAAACTAAATGGAGTGAAACGGACAGTTTATGAAATAGTTTGCATAACCAAATCAGGCAAGAGAAGAACTTTAGAAGTCAATAGCAGTCCGATGTATAAAAACGGTAAACTCTTTGCTATTCAAGGAATTGCCCGTGATATAACCGAACGCAAAATAGCCGAAAAACGAATCAAAGATTCCGAAGCTGAATTTCGCGCTCTTTTTTCGGCAATGACCGATCTGGTTCTGGTTTTTGACCGCAAAGGGCAGTATTTAAAAATCCCTCCGACCAATCCATCATTGTTAGTAAGACCAGCTTCAGAACTCATCGGAAAAACTTTGCACGATGTTTTCCCTATTGCAGAGGCGGACCACTTTTTAGCCAAAATTAATCAAGCCTTAGACGAGAATAAACCGACAACTTTGGATTACAGTTTAGAATTTAAAGGAAAGAAAAAATGGTTCTCTTCGATCGTTTCGCCAATGCCGGATGAAACGGTTTTAGTCGTAGCACGTGACATTACCGACCGCAAATTATCCGAGGAAGCACTCCGCGAGAGTGAAGAAAAATATCGTGATTTGTTCGAAAATGCCAATGATTTGATCTACACCATTGATATGCAGGGCAATTTTACCTCATTAAGCCGCGCCGGTGAAAAGATTTCGGGATACAAAAGAAAAGAGGCTATTCGTGGGAATATTAATATTTCACAAATTGTCGCACCTGAATTTTTGGAAAAAGCCAAAAAGAAAATAGCTGAAAAAGTCACTAATAATAAATCAACTCAATATGAATTAGAAATAATTGCCAAAGACGGGCATCGGGTGCCGCTTGAACTTAATACCCGGGTCATTTATCGGGACGGAAAACCCGTTGGTGTTCAAGGTATCGGACGAGATATTTCAGAACGTAAAAAATCAGAAGCCGCACTCAAAGCCAGCGAAAGTCAATATCGCTTTTTGAGTGAAGGAATTATGCACCAGGTTTGGACAGCTTTACCTGATGGCAAACTTGATTATGTAAATGGACGGACACTCGACTATTTCAACAAAAAGTCAGAAGAATTAATCAATGAAAGTTGGATGAATGTCGTTCACCCTGAAGATTTACCAGAATGTCTGGAAAGCTGGACTCATTCATTGCAAACAGGTGAGTTATACGAAACTGAATTTCGTCTTCTGAGAAATGATGGAACTTACCGCTGGCATCGGGCTTTAGCGACTCCGGGCCTTGATGCGGACGGAAAAATAGTTAAATGGTATGGCACCAACACTGACATTCACGATCAGAAAATTGCTGAAGAAAAACTTAATTATTATGCTAAACATGATTCGCTCACCAATTTACCGAATCGGGTAAAATTTATGAATCTTCTGGAGCGAATTATTAAACGAACCGAGCTACAACCGGAAGTTCGTTTTGCCGTTCTTTTCCTTGATCTTGACCGATTTAAATTGATCAACGATTCTCTGGGACATCTGATCGGCGACAAATTATTGGTGGCCTTTGCTGAAAGGCTCGAAACCTGCGTTCGCCCGGGCGATGTTGTGGCAAGGCTCGGTGGCGATGAATTCACAATTTTACTTAATAATCTAAGCGACCAAAAAGATGCAATTCACATAACTAATCGTTTGATTCATAAATTAAGTGAACCTTTTTATTTAGATCAATACGAAGTCTTTACCTCAGCCAGTCTGGGAATTGTCATTTCAGATGAAATAATTCGAGACCCGGAAGACTATTTACGTGATGCGGATACGGCAATGTATCGTGCTAAAGAAGCTGGAAAAGCCCGCTACGAAATCTTTAACAATGAGATGCATATTCGCAACAAAACTCTTTTGCAAATTGAAAATGATTTACGTCGGGCAATCGAAAGAGAAGAGTTTCGAGTTTTGTATCAACCGATCATTTCATTGGAAACAGGTGAAATTTGCGAGTTTGAAGCACTGATCAGATGGCAACACCCCGAATATGGTTTAGTTGAACCAGTGGAGTTTATTCATGTTGCCGAAGAAACAGGGCTGATTATCCCAATCGGAAATTGGATTATTAAAGAAGCTTCGCGTCAAACCGCCGAATGGCAACGGAGATTTCCACACTCTAAACCATTTATTATCAGCATTAACCTTTCTTCTAAACAATTGATGCATCCGCCTTTAGCCAGCCAAATCAAAGAAGTATTAGCAGAAACTGAACTTGATCCGCAAACCCTTCGGTTAGAAGTAACAGAAAGTGTAGTGATGGAAAATGCTGAAATTGCTCTCAATGTTCTCAACGAATTGAGCAAAATCGGCGTTTCTCTCTCAACTGATGATTTTGGCACAGGTTATTCTTCGCTCAGTTATCTGCACCGTTTTCCATTTGATTCTTTAAAAATTGACCGCACTTTTATCAGTCGGATTGATTCAGATAAAAAGAGCGGGGAAATCGTCCGGACAATTTTAATGTTGGCGCAAAATCTAAATTTGGAAGCTATTGCAGAAGGCATTGAAACCGAAGATCAACTGCGACAATTACAGTTTTTGGGGTGTCGGTTTGGACAAGGCTATCTTTTCTCGAGACCCGTTCCGTCCCTGGAAATAGAACAGATTTTGCTGGAAAAATCAAATGGTTTTCGTTTTAGCGTTCCACCCGGATTTCCTCAAAATATTCCGGAAGTCGTCGAAATCCAATAAAAAAGGCGAGTTTTTGGCTCGCCTCAGGGTTTAAGTTAAGGGGAAAAGTCAATTTCGTGAAGCGCGACGAATATGACGGCTGGATTGACTCAACTCTCTTTGGAGTCTGGCACGTTCTCGGGCTGTAACATCGCCATCCGATCGGGCACGTCTTTCCATCTGTCGAATTTGAGCCTGTTCTTTAGCTAATCGTTTCAATTCCGGTTTAGAGATATCACCATCTTGAACTCCATCCTTTATCCGCTCACGCTGATTATGCTCACGCTCATTGATAGTTGGGGGCTTGTGGTTGTTTTCTTGTTGACCGAATGAAACTAAGGCAGTTCCTCCGACGACAACTAAAGATGCAAAGATTAAACCTAATGATTTCTTCATTTTCTACCTCTCAAAAATTGTTTTATTTTTTGCATCAACGCGCTGACTTATTAACTTAGACGAACGGAGTTAGTAAAAAGTCGAAAAGAATTCGGAAATTTTTTTCCGGTCAATAAAAAATAGTTTGGCATTCTGATTGCTTAAAAATTAGCGGTTTGATTTTACTAACCGCCAAAAGCAAGCTGAAAGTGATTAACTCTAACTTAAACCCCTTAGCAGCATTTATCATTTTTAAAGAAAATCGGTCAAGTTGACTATCCCCCGTTAGACCTAGTCCGAATAGAGAAATATTTGAAAAACTTAAAAGGAGTTTGTTTTATCCTGATTTTAGTTTTGGGATAAACCATTTTGTCGGCTCAAAAATCAGTTTTGAACATTCATTCAAAAAACGAGAATAATTAAAAACCTAGTCCCCAACAATGAAGATTAGAACCAAATTAATTTTACTTTATTTGCTCGGCGCATCACTGACGAGTCTGACTGCGGCTTTTGTGATTCGGTCATTTCGGATCATAGAAAATGATTTTCAAATTGTAATGGAGGATTCGGTCAAAAAAATCGAATCCTTGCGCCAGCTTGAGCGGTCTGCGTTGCGCGTGATTGCGTCCACTAGCGAATTTAGTTCAATCGTAGCTGAAAGATCAGAGGCGGAAAATCATCTGACTCAAATTAAATCAACCGAAACCTCAGCAATTATTGCCAAAAATGATAACGACGAAGAAATGGAATTAGTAAATGATGGGTTGATGAAATATTATATCCATCTCAGTGAATATGCTTCTTTAGTCAAAAATTCCGCAGACGATCAGGAGAATTATTTAGAAGAAATTCAGTCCAACGGCAATAAATTAGCAGAAATAAGCTCAGTTATAATCAACCTCAAAAAACAAAAAATTTCGGGTGAACGGATTCTTAAAAAGAAAGAGGAATTTGAAAAAGCAGAAGAAGATTTATTAGCCTCAATTGAAAAAGCACTTAAACATCAAACTCAAGTTTTAGCTGAAAAACAAAATAACGTTCAATCCACAATTTGGCAAAGCACCGATAACACACTTTTGATCACTGCGATTTCATTTGCCTTTGCGCTCCTAGGCGGAGCTTTATTTTCAACTGCTATTACAAATTCATTAACTAAATTAAGAGAAGCAACCAGGCAAATTGGAAACGGGGTTTTAGATGCTAAAATCGAAATTAAATCCCGCGATGAAATTGCCGATCTGGCGGATGATTTCCAGAAAATGGCTTTTCAGTTGAGGGATGCCCGGGACGAGCTTTTGAAAAGTAAAAGTTTTACTGAAAACATCATTGAATCAATGGCGGATATGCTGATTACAGTTGATGATAACGGTATTATTGTCGGGGTTAATCATGCTTTTCACGGTCAGATGGGATGGCAGGAAAATGAAATCCTCGGAAAGCCGATCAAAACACTTACAAAAACAGAATCTTTTTTAACCAATGAGGAGTATGAAAACCTCAAAAACAACCGCAAATTAGTAGAAATCGAAAAAGATTTTGTCAGACGAAACGGAAATAAATTCAGATGTTCGGTATCTGCTTCAATTTTGAAAGATTTTGACACCGCCGCCGTTATTGTTGCCAAAGATATTTCGCAACGGATCGAAGATGAGCGAAGATTAAAGGCAAATTCCAAACAACTTGAGCAAAGTAATCGCGAATTACAGGATTTTGCTTATGTTGCTTCGCACGATTTACAGGAACCGCTTCGCAAAGTCCAAGCCTTTGGCGACCGTTTAAGTCGGAAGTATTCTGAAATTTTAGGCGAAGAAGGAAAAGATTATGTGCGGCGGATGCGGGATGCTTCAAATAGAATGCAGACATTGATTACTGATTTGCTGACATTCTCGCGGGTTACTTCAAAGGCGCAGCCTTTTCAGCCGATAAATCTTAAAGAAATCGCAGAAGAAGTCGTTTCCGACCTGGAAGTCAGAATTGAAGAAACTCATGGAAAGGTCGTCATCGGAGATTTACCGGAAATAGATGCCGATCCACTCCAAATGCGGCAGTTGATGCAAAATCTGATTGGCAATGCGTTGAAATTCCATCGCTCAAATGAAAGTCCGCTGATAAAAATTTATTCGCCTCAAACGACCTTAAACAGCACTGCAAGTTTTATTTTCAACGGAGAAACCTTAAAAACTCAAAGCAGTTCGGAAACTGTTTGTCAGATTGCTATCCAGGATAATGGAATTGGCTTTGACGAAAAATATCTGGATCGAATTTTTACGGTCTTTCAGCGATTACACGGACAAAGTGAGTTTGAAGGCTCAGGTGTTGGACTGGCAGTCTGCCGCAAAATTGTCGAACGACACAACGGAAATATTACTGCCAAAAGTAAAGAGGGCGTAGGCTCCACTTTTATTATTACCCTCCCAATAATTCAAAATTACAAAGAGATAAATCACAATGAAACCCGACTCTAAACCAATCACAACTTTAATGGCTGAGGACGATCCTGACGATAGCCTTTTAGTGAAAGATTTAGACAAATATTGATTTCAAATTGTTGAATTACCCAGATTTGAAAACTAAGCAAATATTTTGCATTTGCAGGCTTTAAAATATAGTTTATGAATAATTTAGAAAATGCTCCGGTCAGAGTTCTTTTGGTTGATGATGATGAGGACGATTATGTTCTTACCAAATATTTGTTTGAAGAATTTAAGGATAATCGTTATGAGCTGGAATGGGCCAGCGGTTATGACGAGGCATTGCACGATATGCAGGAAGGCAAGCACGACATTTATCTGGTTGATTACCGTCTCGGGGCAGAAAACGGACTTGAGCTTTTGCAAAGAGCCATCAAAGCCGGATGTAGTGCGCCGATTATTCTGTTAACCGGACAAGGTGATAAAGAAGTTGATATGAAGGCAATGCAGGCTGGGGCAGCGGATTATTTGGTCAAAGGGCAGTTTGAAGCCCCTTTGCTTGAACGCTCGATTCGTTATAGCTTACAACACGCACATTCGATGGAAAAACTTCTCTACGAAGCTCTTCATGACTCACTGACAGGATTGCCGAACCGGGTAAAATTCACCGAACTTTTAAGCGAGGCTATCCAAAATTCACAAAGATTAAGTAGTTCGCGGTTTGCTGTTTTATTTCTTGATCTTGACCGTTTCAAAATCATAAATGACAGTTTAGGACATTTTCTGGGTGATAAACTTTTACAAACCGTTTCAGATCGTTTGAAAAAATATCTTCGTCCACATGATTCTGTGGCAAGATTTGGCGGGGATGAGTTCACAATACTTCTAAACAACATCAAAGAACGCGAAAACGTCATCGAAATTTCTGATCGTTTACAGCGCGAGATCAGCATTCCCTTTAAAATTGACGGTCACGAAATTTTTACTTCAGCCAGTATTGGAATTACCTTTTTTGATTCGCGTTATGAGCGTCCCGAAGATCTTTTGCGTGATGCAGATACGGCAATGTATCAGGCAAAACTTGCCGGAAAAGCGCAGTGTAAGATTTTTGAACCGGAAATGCACATCACAAATCTAAATCTGCTACAGATTGAAAATGATATGCGTCGGGCGATTGAACGCAATGAATTCAAAGTCTATTATCAACCAATTGTAAATCTGGAAAGCCAAACAATTTCCGAATTTGAATCACTGATACGTTGGCATCATCCTGAACAAGGATTGGTTTCACCGATTGACTTTATTCCGTTAGCAGAAGAAACGGGTTTGATTGTTTCTATCGGGAAATGGGTTTTAGCTGAATCTTGCCGCCAAATCGTTCAATGGCAGGAGCAGATGGTTTCGCCGATCCCGCTTTCAGTCAGCGTCAATCTATCGGCTAAACAACTAATGCACTCTGATATTGCAGCCCAAATCAAAGAAATTATTATTGAAACAGGAATTAATCCGCGAAGTTTGAAGTTGGAAGTGACTGAGTCGGTAGTGATGGAAAATGCTGAGGTCGCTTTGCAAATCCTTTCGGAATTATGTGCTTTAGGAGTGCGGATCAGTTCGGATGATTTTGGGACAGGTTATTCATCTTTAAGTTATTTGCACCGTTTTCCCTTTGACCGTTTAAAAATTGACCGCTCATTTGTAACTAAAATGGACCAAGATTCAAAAAGTGAGGAAATTGTTCGGAGCATCATTTTGCTTGCCAAAAATCTGAAGATGGAAGTAGTTGCCGAAGGAATTGAGAACGAAAAACAATACCAGCAGCTTTATGAATTGGGTTGTAAATTAGGGCAAGGATTTTTATTCTCGCGACCAATTCCTAAAGAGGGAATCGAAGATTTACTTAAAAATGGCATTCCACATATTTTACAACCTAATTGGACCGAAAAACACGAAATATTTAATAGTCCGGACGCTATAGAATTGGCAATTGTTCAATAAGAAAACAACCGGAAAAATTAAGAAAGGACAGCTTAACCGTCTGTCCTTTTTACTTTATTCGATTGAAATTTTTAAAGAAAAAGTTGCAGATTCCTTGCGTCTTGCTGCCGAACGGGGCAATAAAACCCGCACTATATAATCATCATCTACATCAACATTACGCGAAAATTCCTGCACATCATTAGCCTCTTCGACTTCCTTCATATCCGAATAGAACATCGCAAAACTGCAAGCCGCATTTGCCGAAGTTAGTTTGACCGACATTGTTTGTCCACTTTTGGCCCGAATGATGTAATCAATATATTTGTAGCCGGCAATTGTTCCTTTAACCGTTGAAGAACTCGCACCCTTGGCAAATTTGACCCGAACTTTTGATTGTGCCGTAACCGAAATCGTAAATAATCCTATCAAAATTAATGTCCACACTAATATTTTTTTCATAATCGTTTTCCTTATTTTAGACTTTTAAAATCGCAATTTTGAGTTTAAATCTAGCTAAATTCTTTCTGTCGCCATAAACGCGAACCGAATAATCACCGATTTTTCCGGCAAATCCAATAAAGTTTTTCCCTTCTGAATCATCATCAATTAAAAAGCCGTCTGGATTGCGGACTGCATAACTCAATTTTTTATTTGCTGACGAAAAACTAACTTCAATTGAGCCAATCTGTTGAATACGAAAGACATAATCAATATATAGTTTACCTTTGATTGTTCCAATAATAACTCTTTCGGTTTTGTGTTTTGGGAAATTTACACGAACTTTTGTTTGGGAGAAGATTGAAATGGTAAAAAGCGAGAGACAAATTACCAATATCATCAGTAGTCTTTTCATAATTTTCTCAAAAAAAGCGTCTCTTGCAGACAAACAAAAGACGCTTTTTAGTTGGAGATTTGCTAATGCTAATCAGTTTTTTTATCACGCGGTTTGGCATTTTTAACATATTTATCAAACCAGGTAATCATTTCATAAAGCGTGTGTTCGAGTGATTCCCGCGCCGCATAACCGTGGGCTTCAAGCGGGAGCATAACCAATCGAGCCGTTCCGCCATTGCCCTGAATTGCGGCAAAAAGCCTTTCAGACTGAATCGGAAAAGTTCCCGTATTATTGTCTGCTTCGCCGTGGGTCATCAACAACGGTTCGTTGATTTTATTGGCGTAGAAAAAAGGTGAAACCTGAGTATAAATATTGGTAGCTTGCCAAAAGTTTCGTTCTTCGTCTTGAAACCCGAACGGAGTCAAAGTTCGATTATACGCTCCGCTACGAGCAATTCCGGCACGGAAAATATCGGAATGCGCCAATAAATTAGCAGTCATAAATGCGCCGTAGCTATGCCCGCCGACTCCAACGCGATCTCTGTCGGTCACGCCCATTTCGACAGCTTTATCAATTGCCGCCTGAGCTGAATCAACAATTTGTTTAATAAACGTATCATTTTTGGTTTCAGGCGGACCGACGATTGGCATTGCTGCATCATCAAGAACCGCATAACCCTGTAACAGGAAGAAAAGATGCGACATTCCGCTGATTTGGGTAAAACGGTTGGTTGAACCTGTCACCTGTCCGGCAGTTGTGGCATCGGTAAAACTTTGCGGATAAGCCCAAACAACGGTTGGAAGACGAGTTCCTTCTTTGTAATTCGGCGGTAAATAAAGTGTAAATGACAAATCAACTCCATCCGCCCGTTTGTATCTCACTAACTGCTTTTTAATTCCGCGAAGCTGCGGAGTCGGATCAGTAAAATTGGTAACTGCCGCAGAACTCATCGCCGCGACACATTTTGCATTCGGCGGGCAAGGTTTGTTCAAATAGATATTTGATGGATTGGTGGTTGATTCTTTGCGGGTAAAAAAGTCAAGTCCTTTATCATCGGCAAATCCGGCAAAAGATTCATATTCGTCCGTTTTACTACGGAAAATTTCTGCTACAACTTTCATATCACGCAAACTGAAACTGCGTAAAAATGGTCGGTCGCCCTGCGGAGTTGCACCGTTTCCGCTGGTGAAAATATTTTCTCCGTTTTGCAAAACAACATTGTAACCATTGGATAGTCTTTTACTGACAAAATTACCGATGTCATTGTAACGATCATTGACGTTCAAATCAGAAACAACGCGGGGAGTTACAGATTGATTACGATAATCGAGCATCCACATTTTACGTTTTTGCGTTTCGCGATTGATTTCGCTGACAAACATTACACCGTCTTTTTCGCCAAATTGCCGTCCGGCATAGCGTTGCTCGGTTTTGATGATTTCACCCGGTTCAGCTGTAAATGGTGCAGCAAGTTTTATTACTTTATCGCGGGGTGTAATTTTTGCACGCGGATTTGCACCGTCTAAGGCTTCTGCCCCAACTAATGTGGCGGCTTTGGTTGTATTCCAGCCATAGCCTCGACGCCTTGTCGT
>DAORIL010000157.1:0-11304 GCA_035438525.1 Pyrinomonadaceae bacterium | reverse complement strand
GTTTCGCCTTTGCCATTTACCCAACGCAATAAATAATGGGCTTGTTTGCCGACATTTTCGGCTTTGTGAACCGCAAGATACGGTGTAGCGGTATCGGTGGCAAGATAGCGGTAATCTTCTTCGTTGAGAGTTGCTTCGCCGCCGACTTTGCACCAAACTTCCGCACCTTTGACTCCGGCGGGTTTGGCTTTACCCGGCAGAACATTATCGTAAAAAATAATAGTGTGGCGGAGGGGCTGGCTGGTATCAACTTCGACCACGGGACGCGAAGTGGGCGCACCAACCGAAGTTGGCGAGGTTTGTCTGATGGTTAGTCCCAAATCAGCGCGATGACTGTCGGTAACATTTGGGGCAGTTTGAACCCTTTGGGCGGATGAGCGCAATTTACCAACCAGCGGTTCACGGTCAGAGTCTTTCTTTTCGCGTGAAGTCCGCGCCGTAATCTGGTCATCGTTGTTTTTCAGATACGAAGCCGTAAATGTATCCAACAGATTGTTTAACTCGGTGGTGTCATCTGCATTTAACGAAAAATCAGATTCGCTTCCCGTTATTTTAGTCACAAAGTTTCGGGCAAAAACAATCAAATCCGCATCGCCCGATGGAATATAATCTTTAGGCATAATTTTTCCTCCAAAATGAAATTTAAAGTTATTGGTTGAGAGATTACTTCGGCAGACATTGGGGGAAAATGAAAAGAAATAAACTCGCTTTAGTTAACGATTAGGGGGGCAAAATTTGAGGGCAGTTTAATTGTTTTGATGATCCTTAAAGTGAAATTTATCACCCGCCGAACATCTTTTGTTTTCCGTGGATATTAATTTAACATCCGCCGAAGTTAGATTAGCCTCAGTGCAGGTCAGATTCAAATCCGTCAAACTTAGATCGATTTCC
Organism: Pyrinomonadaceae bacterium; assembly: GCA_035438525.1. Lineage (GTDB taxonomy): Bacteria > Acidobacteriota > Blastocatellia > Pyrinomonadales > Pyrinomonadaceae > JAIBCC01. The sequence goes on along the minus strand of DAORIL010000157.1, from coordinate 10,413 downwards.
GTCGAACTTGGACTGACATCCGGGGAAGTTGGATTAACCCCCGTCGAGCTTGGATTGATTCCCGTGAAGGTTAAATTGAAGTCCGTGGAACTTCGACGGACGCTAAAGTAACCTCGACAAAAGCCATTTCAAATAAGCTAAACACTAATCTTTTAAGCTATTTACGGAGAAATGTCAAGAGTTAAGGACTAGGCCTTTAGCAATCGGACATTTCAGTTTATTTATTATTTTTTCCTACCCTTGATAAATCAATAGATATAGAGAACTTTATTAATTTAATTGGTCAAAAGAGTTATTCTGATCAATTAAAAAATATTAATTCTTTTGGATGTGTCAAAAGTCAAAACAGGAACGTTTTTGAGATTTTAGTGCTTTGTGTCATAAGTCCGATTTTTTGAGACGGTTTAAGCACTTTTGAGACACGCCGAATTCTGTCCAAAATTTTACTCCATTCCGATACACCTTTTTATTTTAACCGCAGGTTGTTTCCTGAATAGCGTCTCTAAGTCTCGCCGCACTTGCCCGAATTTTTTTTATCTCAACGCTATATTTATTGGAGGTATCAAGTTGCTCTGCCTGATTGAGTTCTGAATTGGCTGACCGAAGAAGATTTCTTGCCTCGTTGACCGGACCGCATCTGCCACCGACCATCTGTGCGGTGTAGAATTTGTGGAGATTTTCATAACCATATTTTAAATCGTTAGCAGCGTTAATAAGAAGGTTACTGACCTTTTTGTCCATTTCGCTTTCGGATAATTGAGAATTAGTTGAAGGAGTTGGTTGATTAGCAACGTTTGCTGACGCTTTTTTGGCGAGGAGAATATTCAGGTTGTTTTTCGCGGTGGAATTGTTAGGTTCAAGCACTAGAGCTTGACGGACATCAGTGATTGCCTGCTCATCGTTGTTCAGTTTTTCGTTAAGATAACCGAGCATTATAAAATTATTCGCATTGGCAGGATTTATTTGCGTTGCCAGGCGATAATCCTTTATTGCCCCAGCAAAATCTTTAAGTTGCATTTCAGCATACCCCCGTTCTTCATATGTGTCTGTGATATTTGGATTAAGTCTGAGAGCCTCCGTCGCATCGCTAATGGCAGCAGACCAATTTTGATCGGACATATTGTGTAAACTAGCCCGATTCCGATACGCATCAGCTTTTAAGAACTCATCTTTTGACTCAATAACTTTTGTAAAATCTGTAATTGCGGAACGATAATCAGGTTGAGACTGATACCTTAAAGTGAGACCGCGAATGAAATAAGCGGAGGCAAAATCGGGTTAAATTTTGAGAGCTTGATTGGCATCGGAAATACTATCTTGATAATTCTTTAGCTGAAGATTAGCATCTGCCCGACGCATATATGCTTCTTTATCCTTAGAATCGATCTCGATAGCTTTGGAAAAATCCGTGATTGCATTTTGATATTCCCGTTTGTCGTATAAATAAATTATTCCGCGATTAAGATAGGCATAACCCGATTTCGGATCAGTTTTGATTGCCAAAGTATAATCGGCAATTGCTTTCTCAAATTCATTTTTAGACCGCATTATCCGCGCCCGGTTGATATAGGCTTTGGCATAATTCGGATTAGAACCTATTGCATTCGTGAAATCTGCGAGAGCAGAATCCGTCTCATTTTGTGAAAGTTTGATTAATCCGCGAATATTGAGAGCAACGGCATTTTTACTATTTATTTTAATTGCATTTTCGGCATCGGCAAGAGCGTTGGTAAAGTCTTGACGCAGATAATACATGCGCGCACGTTGTGCCAAAGCCTCTGAATTATTCGGTTCGAGTGCGATAATATTTGTTAAATCTTTTGCCGCCCGATCATACTCCTTATTTTCGATTAAACCTTTTGCCCGTTCGAGCAGTTGACTGTTTTTTTGAGCGGAAGTTGTTTTGTCCGGCGATGGGCTTACTTTACCGGGAACGACTGTTTTTTTGCCAATTGAAATACTACTGCTCTGTGAAGCCGAACAATTCCGGTCAAATCCTCCGACATCAACCGTCACTGTAACATCATTAGGTGAAGTGAGACCGGTCGTTTCCACAGTGAGCTTGGCTGTTCCTTGTCCGAAAGAGATTTTACCGGCTGAAACCGTCCAATTATAAGTTGGCGTCACGTCCGGATCACCGCCACTCACTTTAACAGAGACGAAAATAACCGCTCCCGGGTCAACTAAAGCAGGACTCGAAACATTGATAGCTGGGCAGGAAGGAGTTGGGTTGGTCTTCAGAGTTTGTGCCGCCAAGCTTGTTGCGCTGTTCAGTAGCAAAAAGATAGTTATTAAATAGCAAAGATAATATTTTTTCATTTCCTGTAAATTTTCCTTTAATATAAAAAAAAGTCAAGACTTAAATAATATCGCCGGAAATACAGAAAAAGTGGAGTAGAACTAAGCAAACTTTATTTTGGAGAGGTGCCCGTCGGCGGTAGTAGTCCCTTCAACTAAAATTTTAGAAACTATAAACCAGGAAAAATTTATTGATCAGGAAACTAAGGTAATCGAAATGTTAGATAATATTTTTTATCGACAATGGATAACTGGAATTAAAACCAAAACCCACTTCTGAGACAACTTTAAGCAGTTTTGAGACAAATGGGGGTTTAGACACAAACCCGATAATTGGTCATCGGTTTGCACGTTTAATTCCGTTGCTGAGTCCCACCTTTTTAGCCAAGTAATCAAGCAACTCCAAGTCCTTTTTTTTAAGAATCACTTGGGAAGAAATAAATCTATCCATTCCGTGATTGATACCTAATTCTCCCGTGCCGGATTTTATAACCAGAGGCGACATAATCACACGCAATAATTCCAATTCTTCGGATGATATTTTTACATCTGCCATAAAATTAAAAATTGTATTGAAAAGGGTCGTTTATGACACATCTTCGATTATAAACCATCGTGTCAATATCCGGGGATTCTAAGACAATTTAATTAATTCTTCATGATCGAGAGAAAAGGCGTCAACTAAAATCTTTCTACCAGCATAACCGGATGCCTGTTTTATCTGTTTTCCATCCTGCCAAACGCCGACAACCGGCGGATGAAGAATTTTTTCAAGGTTGGGGACGTAACCACGTATCTCTTCGTGAGATTGACACGAATCAATGCTGAAAACATCAACACGTTCATTGCTTTCCGTTTGTGATAAAGCCTCATCTAATGCATCGAGAAGCCTCAAATCATATAAAGACCAGACTGCGATTCCGAGCACATATCGGGTTCCTTTGATTTTAAGCCGGTCGCCCAGACGCCACAAATTGAGATTGCTATTGCTTAACATTGAAGGCAGTTTTTCGTCAGCTCGCGCTTGAGCCTGTAAAGGCTTTTCAGGATAAAAAAGCAAATCAGAAAATTTACCCATAAATGTAAACCTGAGGGTTTTTTATTAAAATCTGTCTCGAAAAGGGTCATTTTTGAGACGATTTTATATTATTTCCTATGTTTTATAAACCGTCTTTTTTGAAACAGATGTCTCTTTTGGCGGATTTTAGCACCACTGCAGCATTTTTGCACAACCAATGTTTGGACTGGTGGATGTTCTTTAAAAGAGACCTCATGGAATCTTAGAAATTGATTGCTCTGGCAACTCATTTTCGGTTCACCACAATTCGAAGCGCTGCTTGTCTGAGCGACTGACTAACAGCGGTTGCTTTGGCAATTTGGCGGATCTCGGGTTCTGCTAAGGTGGGCAATATTTTCAAGGCCAGCGGCGTAGGCGTTCGCGGATTATTTACCAGTGCGGCGCGAATGGCCGGATTCGCTGCCCAGATTTTAGTGCCAGCGATAGTATCGGCAGCAATGGCCGAGAGCAGGGAGGATCGCGCGATGCGAAGCACCTCTTCAGCTGTAATGCGTGGATTCTTCAACAAAGAAAAAATCACCTGTGCATCCTGGTCTCGGAGCAAAGTCTGTATTTCGATGCGGTCCGCTTTAGGTGCGAGCAATAACTTTTCGGTGCGGGAAAGATGGCGAATCCTTTCCCAGACGTTCGGTTCAGGAACTAAGGTGGCAGGGCTCTCTTCGTCTGCTTTCGTAGTCAGCGTTGACCAAATCAATTCCGGCTTCATTTCAATGGCCACCGCTAGCCCCATTCCCATCGTTTTGACCACGGTTGCTGGGATCATCATCTGCCCGCCGTTGATTAATTTCAGAGTGAGGTGAAGCGCCGTGAATTCCGGGTATTGAGATGTGGTTTGAAAAAAAAGACCTCCAGCAGAGATGTTATTTTGATACTCAGCTTGTAATTCTTCTTCGGTCTCAAACTCAACTAAAAAATGTTCAGAGTCCAGGAAAGAAACTTTCATGCAATAACCTTTTATTCAAAGAAATCTTTGGCTAACTAATTAACTCTTATTCCGGTGATAATACCTTTTTGTAAGGTATCAACGGATTAACTTTGTAGTCTCAAAAGGGTTCTTTGTGGGATAAATTCTAGCCTATTTTGATCGTCTCGAAAAGGGGCATTTTTAAGACTGTTTTTGCTTTCAACTTGCCTCGAATAAATTCATCTTATAAGACTGGCAGATAATGTCGAAAACCTCATCATAGGTAAAAACAATATAATGTTTATGGTCGGGTTTAAGTTTAGAATCACTGTCTCTTATCTGTAGTTCATTTATCCAGTCTGAATTAATAACTAAATCGAAGCTCGATTCGCCCAGAAAATCCCGACAATCGAGTTCGGTCATCATAAACGCTAAGACTCCCGAAAATTTAAGACGGTAGGTAATGATTTTTTCTTGGTCTTTCAACTTTGAACAAAGTTGGTTGTTAAGTTCACCGGTTAATTCCACCCAGCGCGGATGGAAGCCTAAGTGCACACTATAAAGAAAGATAGCATCTCGACCGTAAATAATGCCGGCTTCGGTTTCAATTGGTTCAAAAGTTTGCTGCATTAAATTTGTTTTGAAATGTCTCAAAAAGGGTCATCTTTGAGACTCTTTATTATAACAAACCAAATGCTTCACAATTCAATAAATTGTTTCTGGTTTCTTCAAAGTAAAACTTAGCTTGGTCAAAGCGGTTGTTTCGACCAATAAAAATGCCTACCTAAAAATATTTTATATTTCATTTTGTCCGCTAACTTAAATATAATTATCGGATATGGAAAAGTTTATTTTCAAAATAAAGCAAATCGCCATCTTTCAGCTCTTTACAATTTTTCTTCGATATTTACTTGGGTCAGCTTTTGTTTGGGCTAGTATTCTTAAACTCAAAGGAATCCGCTTTACACCGTTTTCAGGTGAAAACTCGCCAATTAACTCGCTGCCGCATCTTTTGGAATCTATGTATCAATCCGGGTTTTATTGGCATTTTATTGGCGTGGGACAGATTGTTGCAGGTTTTTTATTGATGTCTCAGATCTTTAGCACTTTAGGTGCTATTGCCTATTTTCCGATCATCCTTAACATTGTAGTCCTTACTACATATTTTGACTCTCCGGGGATTTTGGCAATTACCTCACTAATGTTTCTGGCAAATATCTATCTATTATTTTGGGATTGGAACAAACTAAAATTTGTCGTTTTGAACGATCCGGGAGATTACACTGATCAAACTACACAACTTTTAGGCAATAGAATTTGGATTTATTTGGGTATCTTATTATTTATCGCAATCGTAGTATTTCGGATATTAACTACAAGGAATGTCAATTTATAATTTTTGGCAACCAAAACAAACGTCCAACATCGATTTGCAAATTTGGGCATTGACTAAAATGATTCGCTAACTCCTGAACTTATATTAGGCAAATCGGTTGATTTGACCAATTATAATAATCAAAAATAACAGTTATTTTCTTAACTAATCCTTGATCCTATTATTTTGGCGATTATCGGCTACAATTTGACTATGGAAGATTGGTTTAGTGTCATTAGCAAAAGCCGTGGACTTTCGGCAAAGATTGTCCAAGACCTGAATAATATTGGCTTTATTATAATTCCGGGAGTGATTAAAGCCGACGATTTGCCGAAATTAGTAAAGGCTTATGATTTTGCTGTTTCTTTAGCGTCATCTGATGATAAAAGAATTGGAAGTTCGACAACCAGAGTCAATGATTTCGTGAATCGAGGTAAAGGGGAGTTTGATTCATTGTATATTCACCAATCTTTACTCGAAGCAAGCTATCATGTGATTGGTCAGCCCTTTAAACTCAGCACAATGCTCGCCAGAACGCTGCGTCCAAATACTCAAATTTCAGAACTGCATATAGATTTTAAGCCTGACGAAAAGAGGTTTCCGTTGGTTAGTTTTATCTTGATGGTTGATGAGTTTGGCAAAGATAACGGAGCTACCCGTTTTGTGCCGGGGTCGCATAAATGGTCGGCAATCCCAAATGAATTAACCAAGAATGCTTTGACAGATATTGAAAATCAAGCCCGGAGAGCGTGTGGTGAGGCAGGTTCGTTGATTATTTTCAACGGTGCGGTTTGGCACGGAATTTCTGCAAATACGACCAATGCACCGCGACGCTCAATACAAGGTGCATTTATTCCCCGAAACGCTCAAACTGCGACTGATTTTTTAACCCGATTAAGTTCGGAAACTCTCGCCCGTATTAGTCCGCTGGCAAAATATCTGTTAGACATCTAAAACTTAGGCTCGATGCTTTTGAAAATTATGAATGTGCAAAATCCTGTATTTGCAGGTTCTTTTTGCAGTTCTTTCAGATCAAAAATAACAGATGAATTGATTACTTAGAATTCCTATAAATGCCGGTTGTTTCCTTAACTAATCTTTTATCCTCCGGATTGCCTTGGCCCGTGCAATAACGTTGTTGGAAAGAATTACTTTTTTCTTCTTCTTCGGCTTTTTAGGTTTTAAGGTGCGAGAATGTTTTTCGAGTTTGGGTTTAGCTTTAAATTCTTCTTTTGGGTTGGTCTCAACTTTTTTGCGCGGCGAGAGTAATTCTTTTATTTCCTTTTCGGACAATTCACGATATGAACCAATTGGCATTTTTTCTTCGCGGATATTACCGATGGCGATGCGGCGCAGTTTAACTACGCTGTTGCCGATAGAATCAAACATTTTACGGATTTGTTGATTATGACCTTCGTAAAGTGTAACTTCAAACCAGGCGTTAGTTTTGGTCGGTGCCAGAGTTTTTATCTCACACGGAGAAGTTTTGAAACCATCCTCAAGCACCACACCGCGCCGTAATTTATTAATAGCAACTTCAGTGGGTAAGCCTTTGACCTTGACTTCATAAATTTTAGGGACGGTCTTTGAATTTGCTACCTTTTGAGTAAAATTCCCATCGTTAGTCATTAGAATCAGTCCTTCAGTTTGATAGTCAAGCCTGCCGACGGGATACAATTTGCCAAGTCTTTTAGGAACTAAATCCACTACTAATTTTCTACCTTCGGGATCGGCCACGCTCGAAAGATAGCCTTTGGGTTTGTAGAGTAAAATGTAGGCATTTTCGTGCTTAACTAATTTGGGATTAATGAGCTTACCGTTAATTTTGATATGGTCGGTTTCTGGATCGGCTTTGGTGCCGAGTTCGGCAGTTTCACCATTGACGGTGACTTGATGACTTCTGATCATTTCTTCGGCTTGACGGCGCGAAGCGATGCCTGCTTGGGCGATGAGTTTTTGTAATCTTTCTTGCATAAAGAGTAATTCTAACTCATTTCATCGCTGCTTTCATCCTGCGATTCAAAATTCAATTGACAAGAGGGTAATTCTTTCCCGATAAAAACATTGATTGGATACACATATTTACTTTCGTAATCCTCAGCGTGAGTCCCCAGCGAAGTAATCGCAACCTTTTCTCCGTCAATAAGTTCTAATCCGAAATCCCAGGTGGGCAAGTTTTGATTATTTCCGGTTTCAAGCAAGCAAAATCTTTCTATCTCATCAAAATGAAAGACTTCTACTATTTTGCCGAAAATGCCCCAACGGGTTATCGCTACAGAGTTTTTAGATTTATTTATTTCCAGATTATTGATTGGGTTTTGATAAATTACCCATAAACCAATCCCTATTCCGGCTAAACCTAACAAAAAAGTTAAGCCAACCGCCCAGTCTGATTGAGTTCCGAAAAAATAAAATCCGGTCAGCCCGCCATAAATAAACAATCCGCCAAAAGCCGCAAAAAACAAAGCAAATATCCATAAACAGCCGGGATTTTCTTTGATGATCAGATTATTTTGAGTTTGTTCGATTTTCATCGTCAATAAGTTGTTGTTAATGTGAAGTTGGGAAGTTAATGAACTCTTTAATTTGCTGTAATTGTTTGTCTTGTAAGTCTTTGTCGGTTTTATGCTGAGACGGAATTGCTATCTTTGAATTTGGAAGAATAATAAAGTTTTCAAAAAAAGTATGATCCTCCATTTCGGTTATTTCCTGAGTAAAATTGCTGATTTCATGGTAAAAATGCTCCTTACTTTTTTTCCTAAAGAAACCTTTTGTAGTGAAATAGAACTTTTGCCAATGGTTGTCAAAAATTATTTCACTATCTTTTGTCAACATTATTATGAAACTGACAATTAAAAAGACGATTCCGAAAATCAAAATAATTAAACTCAAAACGTTTAAGGTTGAAGCCTCCATCTTGCTGAAAATTTTAGGAGCAAACCAATAAAAAATTATTAAGCCGATACCAACAAAAACTAACAAAACTCCAATGATCCTGACACTAAAATTTGTTTCCCGCAAAATTAGAGTTCCTTCTGATTGGTTTGGGCTCATACTGATTAAATTTAGCCCGTTCCGGTTAGAAAGGCAAAATTAAGAGTTAGAAAAAGATTGGGGGAAATCACGCAATTTCCCCAATCAAATGTGCAGATATTCACAATTTTAGTCTAAAAAACTCAAGTTTTGCCTCTTTTTTTATCAATTGATAATGGAATAGTATTTGCTATTTAACTCCCTAAATCACCTGAATTTTTAGGTTAGTTAATTCTTTTACGCCAATAAACATATTAAATAGGTCATCTTTAAAGAAGGTGTAAAACGAGGGAATCAACAAAATTTTCGACCAGGATTTATAAGTCAATTTAGCCAAAATTCCTTCGCGGAAAAGCCTTCACATTTTGAAAGGAGGTTTTATGGAAAAAAACATTCCGACTATCCGAAAGGCTATGGAAGCCAAAGGATATTCGCGCCGCGATTTTATACTTTTTTGCGGTTTGGCAACTGCGGCAGCCGGACTTGAACTTTCAGGCTTAGCACAGGTTGTCGAAGCCTTTGAAACAAAAGCGCGCCCGCCGGTAGTTTGGCTGCATTTTCAGGAATGCACCTGCTGTAGTGAATCATTTATTCGTTCTTCGCATCCGATTGTTGCTGACATAATTTTTGACACTCTCTCGCTCGATTACACCGAAACCTTACTGGCGGCAGCCGGAACCCAAGCCGAAAAATGCCGCGATGATACGATCAAAAATAATCAGGGAAAATATATTTTACTGGTCGAGGGCTCGATACCGTTAGGAAACGAAGGCTTTTGTATGATTGGCGGTAAATCTGCCGAACAAATTTTGAAAGAAGCGGCAGCAGGCGCAGCGGCAGTAATTGCGTGGGGCAGTTGTGCTTCGAACGGCTGTGTTCAATCTGCCAAACCGAATCCGACCAATGCGACACCGATTCACAAAATTATCGGTAAACCTGTCATCAATGTTCCTGGCTGTCCGCCGATTGCCGAAGTAATGACGGCAGTTGTGACGCACGTTTTACTGTTCGGAAAGATTCCAGAACTTGATTCACAAGGTCGCCCGAAAGAATTTTATTCCCGACGGGTTCACGACACTTGTTATCGCCGTCCGTATTATGACGCGGGATTATTTGTTGAATCTTGGGATGATGACGCAGCTCGCAAAGGCTATTGTCTCTACAAAATGGGCTGCAAAGGTCCGACGACTTACAACGCTTGTTCCGTCACGAAATGGAACGGTAATTTGAGTTATCCGATTCAATCAGGTCACGGTTGTATCGGTTGCAGTGAGACGGGATTCTGGGATAACGGTCCGTTTTATCAACATCTCGGTGCATTCCCGGGCTTTGGGATCGAATCTACGGCTGACACCATCGGAACAACGGCGGCGGCGGTCACGGCAGGCGGAATTGCTTTACACGCCATTACTTCCAACATTCGCAAACGCAAATTAATTAAAGAAAATCAGGAAGAATCAATTATGGTTGATCCGCCTTCGGAAGCCCCGAACAAGAAAGAAATAGTCGAAATCGAAAAAGGAGGTGACGAAAATGGCAAGAGTAGTAGTTGATCCCGTAACCCGCATCGAAGGGCATTTGCGGATTGAAGCCGTTATCGAAGGAGGCAAAATTACCGATGCTTTTAGTTCAGGAACAATGGTGCGCGGAATTGAAAAAATTCTCAAAGGGCGCGATCCGCGGGATGCGTGGGCATTTGTTGAACGAGTTTGCGGAGTTTGCACC